>JAICSZ010000051.1 GCA_025936615.1 Pedococcus sp.
GCCCTGGTCACCGGCACCGGTCCGGGAGGCGTGCTGGCGTCGCTGAGCGGGTCGACGACCCAGAACTCCGCGGCGTCGGGCGCGCTCTCCCAGGAAGCGGGCAGCGGCGCCCAGCATCTTGCCGGTGGGTCGGCCGGCTCGACCCCTGGCGCGGCCGACGGCGGGTCCGCGGCGGACAAGCGGATGGCCGCCCCCGGCGGCAGCGTGACCATCTACCAGACCAACACGGCATACACGGCCCAGGGCTTCACCCGTCAGGTCCAGGCCTTCATCGACCACCCGGGCAACCCGCTCCGGCCGCTCGCCGCCGAGTCGCCCTCGATCGGGCCGGCAGGCACACCGATCGGGCTCCAGCCCTGCCTCGACGCGCTGCACCTCGAGCCTGCCGCCCGGGTCATGGCCGACCTCGGCACCTTCGACGGCACCCAGGCGGTGGTGCTCGTGGTGAGCTCCGACACCGGGCAGACGGCGTTCGCCGTGCGTCGCACCTGCACCGCTGGCCACACCAGCCCCCTCGCGGGCCCGGTCAGCCTGCCCTGACCCACACCTGACCCACTGCGGTCGCGTGGACACGCCTCGCCACCGGCCTGCCGCGCAGCCGCCGGAACATTCGCGCCGTACGATCAGTTGCAGCAAGCGAACACCGCATCTTGCGGTGCACCTCCGTTTCGACCACAAGGGGCTGTAGCCGAGTGAGCACCACCGCCACCGACGAGATCCGCAACTTGATCATCATCGGCTCCGGCCCGGCGGGCTACACCGCAGCCGTCTACGCCGCCCGCGCCAACCTCAACCCGCTGCTGTTCGAGGGCGCGGTGACGGCCGGTGGCGCGCTCATGAACACCACCGAGGTCGAGAACTTCCCCGGCTTCCGTGACGGCATCATGGGTCCCGAGCTCATGGAGCAGATGCGGGCCCAGGCCGAGCGGTTCGGTGCCGAGATCGTCACCGACGACGTCGAGTCGGTCTCCCTGGAGGGCGAGGTCAAGACGGTCACCGACGCCGAGGGCCACACCCACCGCGCCCGCGCCGTGATCCTCGCCATGGGCTCGGCGTACCGCGAGCTGGGCCTGCCCGACGAGAAGCGCCTGTCCGGCCACGGCGTCAGCTGGTGCGCGACGTGCGACGGGTTCTTCTTCCGCGACCAGGACATCGCCGTGGTCGGCGGTGGGGACTCCGCGGTCGAGGAGGCCACCTTCCTGACCAAGTTCGCCCGGTCGGTGACCATCGTGCACCGCCGTGGCGAGCTGCGCGCCTCCAAGATCATGGCCGAGCGGGCCCTGGCCAACGACAAGATCCGGTTCGCCTGGAACTCCGAGGTCGCGGCCGTCCACGGAGACGCCAAGGTCAGCGGCATCACGTTGCGCGACACCGAGACCGGTGAGACCCGCGAGCTCGCCGTGACCGGCTTGTTCGTCGCGATCGGGCACGACCCCCGCAACGAGCTGGTCAAGGGGGTCGTCGACCTGGACGACGCCGGCTACGTGCTCGTCGAGGGGCGGACCACCCGCACCAACCTGCCCGGGGTGTTCGCTGCTGGCGACCTGGTGGACCACACCTACCGCCAGGCGGTCACCGCAGCGGGCTCCGGCTGCGCCGCCGCGCTCGACGCGGAGCGCTTCCTGGCCGACAGCGACCACGCCGGGGCCCCGTCCCCCGACGCCGCACTCACCGACGAGCCGGCGCTCGCGCGCTGACTGTCACCGTCGGCTGGTTGGCTGAAACCCGGTCCAGCCACTCGGCGCACCTCCAACCCGCACCACCGAAAGGAGCCCCCTCAGTGGGAGCCATCAAGGACACCACGGACGCCACCTTCGAGGCCGACGTCCTGAAGAACGACAAGACCGTCCTGGTCGACTTCTGGGCGCCCTGGTGCGGCCCGTGCCGCGCGGTCGCCCCGATCCTCGAGGAGCTGGCGGAGCAGCACAAGGACAAGATCGAGGTCGTCAAGCTCAACACGGATGAGAACGTCCAGGTGTCCAGCCGCTACGGCATCACCGGCATCCCGACGCTCAACGTCTACGTCGGTGGCGAGGTCGTCAAGACCCTCGTGGGCGCGATGCCCAAGCCGAAGCTGGTCCGCGAGCTCGCCGACTACCTCGGCTGAGCTTCCCGACTCCTCCGGTTGGTCGATCCGGTGCGCGTGACCTACGCTCGGATCGCTGCACGCGCAGCGCCCTGCGCACTACAGGCCTCTGACCTGCGCAGACACCATATTTCCACCTGATGCACCAGCCGGAGGAGGCCCTGTGTCGGACAGCAAGCACGGCCTGCTAGGGCTGGGCAGCCGCGGTCCCGCCGTTGCCGACGTGCGTGCACGACTGATTGCACTCCCCGACCACCACCTGCCCGAGCGCGCCGGCCTGAGCGGGCCCGGTGTGGTCGTCGACGTCTTCGACGAAGCGCTCGAACGCGCAGTGCGCGCCTTCCAACAGGGCAAGGGCCTGATCGTCGACGGCGTGGTGGGTGGCGAGACCTTCGGGGCGATCGATGGGGCCCGCTGGGTGCTCGGCGACCGGATCCTGCTGCACACACCGGGCCACCTGCAGCAGGGTGAGGACGTGGTGGCGCTGCAGGAGCGGCTCAACAAGCTCGGGTTCGCCGCCGGGCGGGTGGACGGGCGGTTCGGCCCGAACACCGAGCGTGCCGTGCGCGCCTTCCAACGCGCCTACGGCCTGTCGGGCGACGGCTCCGTCGGTCCGCAGACCCTGCGAGCGTTCGAGGACCTGCGCCGATCGGTGTCCGGCGGCTCGCTCACCCTGTTGCGTGAGCGGGAGCAGGTACGTCGTTCCGGGCCCAACCTCAGTGGGCGCACGGTCGTGCTCGACCCGGGCCACGGCCTGGGCCAGCCCGGTGCCCAGGCCAACGGACTGGTCGAGGCCGACGTGGTGATGGACCTGGCCCGCCGCATCGAGGGCCGGCTCACCGCGATCGGCGTCTCCGTGCTGTTCACCCGCACCGAGACGACCAACCCCAGCGAAGAGGAACGCGCTGCGCTGGCCAATGCTGCCGGCGCCGACCTGTTGCTGTCCCTGCACTGCGACTCCCACGACGCCCGCGACGCCAGTGGTGTCGCGACCTTCTTCTTCGGCCGCGACCGGGACACTGCGTGGTCGGCCGTGGGTGAGTACCTCGCCGACCTGTTGCTGCGCGAGGTGGTGGCCCGCACCGGGCTGGCCAACTGCCGCTCGCACGGACGCTCGTGGGCGCTTCTGCAGCAGACGACGATGCCCGCGGTGCGGCTCGAGGCGGGGTACCTCTCCCACCCTGAGGACGCAGACCGGCTGGCCGACCCGGCATTCCGCGACACGCTCGCCGAGGCGGTCCTGGTCAGCCTCCAGCGCCTCTACCTCGGCGACGACGACACCGCCACGACGGGCGTCCTGCGCCTCGGCGACCTGCGCGCCTACCTCGCCGCCAACGCCTGAGTTCCCTTGTCCCCCAACGCTTTTCGTTCCGGAACATCCCTGCCGCTCACCTGAGCTCTGCTGGCCGAGGTTGGGTCATGCCGGACAGGTTGCAGCCCGTCCGGAACTCACCGGGCTGTGCTGAGTCGGGTGCCGACGGCCGCGCGTCGGCCGTCAGCCGCGGGGATCGACGCCGAGCAGGTCGACGATCCGGTGCAGGTCGTCGACGGAGGCGAACTCGACGGTCAGCTTGCCCTTGCGCTGCCCGAGAGCGATGTTGACCCTGGTGTCGAACCGGTCCGACAGCCGCGCTGCCAGGTCATCGAGCTGGGGGTGCCGGCTCCCCGCCCGCGGACGTCGTGGCTTGGTCGCTGACCCCTCGTCAGCACCCACCGCCACGATCTCCTCGACGTTGCGCACGCTGAGGCCCTCCGCAACGATGCGCTGGGCCAGGCGCTCCATCTGCCCGCCGTCGTCGAGCGCGAGCAGGGCCCGGGCGTGCCCGGCGGAGAGGACCCCCGCGGCCACGCGTCGGGCGACCAAGGGCGGCAGCTTGAGCAGCCGCAACGTGTTGGAGATCTGCGGACGCGAGCGGCCGATCCGGCCCGCCAGCTCGTCGTGGGTGCACCCGAAGTCCTCGAGCAGCTGCTGGTAGGCGGCCGCCTCCTCCAGGGCGTTGAGCTGGCTGCGGTGCAGGTTCTCGAGCAGCGCATCGCGCAGGAGGTCGTCGTCCTCGGTCTCCTTGACGATGGCCGGGATGGTGGCCTTGCCGGCCTCCTTGGACGCGCGCCAGCGGCGCTCGCCCATGATCAGCTCGTATGCCGCCTGCTCACCCTCACCATCCACCCCAGCGCGCTGACCTCCAGGAATGGGTCGCACGACCACCGGCTGGAGGACGCCGATCTCGCGGATCGAGTGGACCAGCTCGGCGAGCTCGTCGTCGTCGAACACGGTCCGCGGCTGGCGGGGGTTGGGGCGAATTGCCCCGATGGGAATCTCTCCGTAGGACGCGCCCGGCACCGGCGCGAGCTCGCCGCCCCTGCGCTCCGGCGTGTCGGACACGCGGTTCTCGCCGTTGGCCTCACTCGCTGTGGAGAACGGCTGGCCGCTCGGGGACCCGTTGTGCTCCTCCGCATCTCCCGCCTGCTCGCCCTCCGGTCGCTGGTCCGGGAAGAACACGTCCACCGGGCGGCTGCCGTTGTGCGCCACCGGCGCGGTGGGGATGAGGGCGCCCAGGCCCCGGCCGAGTGCACGGCGCTTGTCGCTCATTGGTGCTCCTTCAGTTCTGCGCTGCTGCAGGGGCTGCGCCGCGGTCGGCGAGCTCGGACGCGGCCCCGAGGTAGGACAGGGCGCCGCTGGAGTTGGGGTCGTAGGTCATCACGGTCTGTCCGTGGCTCGGTGCCTCCGAGATCCGCACCGAGCGGGGCACCGAGGTGCGCAGGACCTGCTCCGGGAAGTGTGCGCGCACCTCCTCGGCCACCTGCGCCGACAGCCGGGTCCGGCCGTCGTACATGGTCAGCAGGATGGTCGACAGGTGCAGGCTGGGGTTGAGGTGGCTGCGGACCAGCTCGATGTTCTTCAGGAGCTGCGACAGGCCCTCCAGGGCGTAGTACTCGCACTGGATGGGGATGAACACCTCCCGCGCCGCGACGAAGGCGTTGATCGTCAGCAGCCCCAGGCTCGGCGGGCAGTCGATCAACACGTAGTCGGGCACCGCCCCGCCCTGCTCGCCCACCGTGGCGAGGTAGGCGTCGATCGCCTTCTTCAGCCGGGTCTCGCGGGCGACCAGCGACACCAGCTCGATCTCCGCGCCCGCGAGGTCGATGGTGGCCGGGGCGCACCACAGTCCCGGGATGTCTGGGCACTCCTGGACGACATCCGCGATGGCGACGCCGTCGACGAGGACGTCGTAGATGCTGGTGACCTCCGAGTGGTGGTCGATGCCCAGTGCGGTACTTGCGTTGCCCTGGGGGTCGATGTCGATGACCAGGACCGTCAGGCCTGCCTGAGCCAGTCCCGCTGCCACGTTGACGGTGGTCGTGGTCTTTCCCACGCCACCCTTCTGGTTGGCGACGGTGAGGACCCGCGTCTCGGCCGGCTTGGGGAACACTCGACCGGTCAGGGCGATCCGCTTGCGGGCGTCGTCAGCCACCGCGCGGGCGAGTGGGGTGTCCTCGTCACCCTCTGGGAGGGAACCAGCGACATCATCGCGCTCGGTTTCACGTGAAACAAGGGACGCCAGCGCCTGCTCGGCCACCGTGGCACCGACCGCCTCTGGTAGGACGCCCGGCATGTCCGCGGGGGCCGGCCGGTCGCCGGTTTCACGTGAAACCTGACCGTCGTCGGGGACCTCACCACTGTCGGCACTCCCGTTCGACTGGCCACCCGGCCAGCCGAGCGGACTGGTCGCCTCCCGCTGCAGGGCGGGCCACCCCAGACCGCGGTCCAAACGCAGCGCCTCCGGACTCACGCCCTCACCTCATCCGCCATGGCATCATCCAACCGTACGGGCGCGACAGTCCGTCGCGCGGGAGGGTCAACGGCGATTTGCGCCTCGCTTGGGCTTCGTCCCGCGATCGCTGCGGCCACGTCGTCCGGGCCCTGCCGGCGCGCGGCCGACGGTCAGCTCGAGCGCCACTGTCGGTACTTCCAGCACGTCCTCGCCGTACCTGCGGATCGCCGATGAGGTCATCCCGAGCCGGCGCAGGGCCGATTCCTCCGCGATGAGCTCCTCCTCGGCCCGGCCGCCCTTGAGCGCCACCAGGGTACCGCCATCGCGCAACAAGGGAAACGTCCACCTGGCCAGCCTGTCGATCCGGGCAACAGCCCTGGCGGTGGCGAAGGGCAGGCTGAGCACCCCGTGGAACTCCTCGGCGCGCCCGCGGTGCACCGTGCAGTTCGTCAGGGCGAGGTCGTCGATCGTGCTGCTCAGCCAGGTGGTCCGCCGCAGCATCGGCTCGATGAGGTGCACGTGCAGGTCGGGGCGGGCGATGGCCAGGGCCACCCCCGGCAGACCGGCGCCCGAGCCGACATCGACCAGCTCCCCGCCCTCGGGAAAGGCCTCGTGCACCACCGCGCAGTTGAGGATGTGGCGCTCCCACAGGATTGGCACCTCACGCGGGCCGACGAGTCCGTGCGAGACGCCCGTGTCGCCCAAGAGGGCGGCGAAGCGCTCGGCGAGGTCAAGTCGGTCGCCCAGGACGCCCTCAGCCCCTGCCGGGGGCTGGGGTACGGCCTGGGGAAACGGGTCGGGCGCGGCCCCGGTCTCACCGGAACCGCGCCCGTCAGCGCCTGTGCTCACGTGTGTGGTTTCACGTGAAACAGCGCGCTCACGCAGGCCGCACGACGACGAACCTGCGCGGCTCGACACCGTCGGACTCGGAGACCAGTCCCGCCTCGAGGACCGCGTCGTGCACGACCTTGCGCTCGAAGGCGCTCATCGGCTCCAAAGACACCGCCTCGTCGTGCGCCCTGACCCGCTCGATCGCGTCCTCGGCAATTGTCACGAGCTCCGCTCGACGGTCTGCCCGGTGACCAGCGACGTCGAGCATGAGCCGGCTGCGTTCCCCGGTCGCCGACTGCACGGCGAGCCGGGTTAGCTCCTGCAGGGCGTCGAGGACCTTGCCCTCGGTGCCGACCAGCCGCCGCGGCACCCGGCCCTCGTCCGAGTCGACGATCGAGATTGCGGCGCGGTCGCCGTCGACGTCCACGTCGATGTCCCCGTCGAGGTCGGCGATGTCCAACAGGGTCTCGAGAAAGTCCGCCGCCACCTCGCCCTCGCGCTCGAGGTCCGCCACATTCGCCCGCCGCTTCCGGGCCGGCGCCGTGCCGCCGTCGACAGCGTCGGCCGCCTGGACCTCGGCTGCGTCCGGGTCGGCCGAGTCGGTGTCGTCGACCACATCACCGGCCTCGGGGATGGTCGCGGCACCCTGCTCGGGCGCGCTCACCTCGGTGGCGCCGTCTGGCGTTTCACGTGAAACCGACTCCTCCACAAGGGTCTCCTTCTGTTCCGTCATCGGGTCCAACTCTCAGTTGTCGGTCTGGGGCTTCTGCTCGGGCTTGGTCCCGCCCTTGCCCTTCTTCTTCTTGCGCGATGGCTGCTGGCGCTGGCCACTGGTCGGCTTCGGCTGATCTGCCTCCGGCTCGCCTCGGTCGAGCCCCTTCACGGTGAACTCCTTGACCTCCTTGCCCGCCCGGCGGTGCCGTTCCTGCATCGCCTTCTCCGCGGCTGAGCCGGGCGCGGGCATCTTCCGGATGACGTAGAACTGCTGGCACATCGACCACACGTTCGTCGTCAGCCAGTAGAGCAGCACGCCGATGGGGAAGTTGACGCCGGAGACGGCGAAGAAGAGCGGCATCAGGTAGAGCAGCAGCTTCTGCTGCTTGGCGAACGGGTTGTCCAGCGCCGATGCCGGCATGTTCTTGCGCATCAGCTGGTGCTGGGTGGTGAAGGTGGACAGCGACATCAGGATGATGAGGACCACGGTGACGATCTGCACCGTGAGGTTGTCCGCCCCGATGAACCGGTCGGACAGCTGCGCCCCGAACAGGGTCGACTGCTCGGCCTGCCCGGCCAGCTGCTTGGTGATCGGGCCGACCTGCTCCTTGGTGCCCTCGGAGATGCCCTTCAGCCCGTTGAGCACCCGGAACAGTCCGAAGAAGAACGGCGACTGCAGCAGGATCGGCATGCACGAGCTGAACGGGTTCGTTCCGGTCCGCTTGTACAGGTCCATGGTCTCTGACGTCATGGCCTGACGTGACTCGGGGTCCGACTTCCCCTTGTACTTCGCCTGGATCTTCTGCATCTCCGGCTGGATGAGCTGCATCCGCCGGGAGGCGTGGATCTGCCGGACGAACAGCGGGATCATGGCCGCACGCATGACCACCACGAGCCCGATGATGGACAGCACCCACGCGACGCCGGACGCCGAGGGCAGCCCGATGGCCGTGAACAGGCTGTGCCAGCCCCACAGGATCCAGGACACGATCCACTCGAACGGGTAGATCACTTTTTCGTAGAGACTCATGCTGTCCTCTGGTTGGTGGCTGGCTCAGGGCCGGCCGCTGGGTTCCGGCCCGCTGGCCCGCCGAGTGCAACGGGTATGCCGTGGGGCCGGCAGTTCTGGGGCCTCGCCGCTAGTGCGGGGCTGGGGCAGGTGGTGCGCCGTGGCGCCGAGGGTAGGTCTGCGGCACGTGGTCGACCCCGCCCGGCGTCCATGGGTGGCACCTGACCAACCGCTTGAGGGCCAGCCAGGTTCCCAGGACGGGGCCGAAGCGCCGGATGGCGGTCAGCGCGTACTGCGAGCAGGACGGGTAGTAGCGGCACGTGGGTGGGCGCATCGGGGACACGAACCGTTGGTAGAGCACGATCGCCCCGATGATCGGTGCGGCCACTAGTCGTTGCAAAGCCCTCACGAGACGTCCCTGTCGCGCTGGCTCAGCGCCCTGCCGAGCAGGCGGTCGAGCTCATGCCCGAAATCCGACGAGATCGCTTGTGCCGCAACAGGATTCGCACGAACCACGACATCTGTTCCGGCAGGCACCTGGCCGATCCTGGTCGCCATCTGCGCCCGAAGGCGGCGCTTGACCCGGTTGCGGACCACGGCGCCACCCACGGCCTTGGACACCACGAAGCCGACGCGCGGCAGCTGTCCTGCCCGCGCGTCGGCGCAGTTGGCGTGGACCACGAGCAGCGCGGACCCGGCCCGGGTCGAGCCTCGTCCCCTCAGGGCCGCCGAGAAGTCACCGCTGCTGCGCAGCCGGTGCCCGGCGGGCAGCACGGGAGAAGCCTCAGGCGGAGAGCTCGGAGCGGCCCTTGCGGCGCCGAGCCGACAGGATGGCGCGGCCGGCGCGGGTGCGCATCCGCAGGCGGAAGCCATGGGTCTTGGCCCGCCGGCGGTTGTTCGGCTGGAAGGTGCGCTTGCTCACGATGATCTCCGTAACTGGTCAGGCCCGGACGGCCTGATGAGTGCTGGTGGTGGTCGCGTTCGGCCGCAATCGGAGGCCCGCGCA
>JAICSZ010000451.1 GCA_025936615.1 Pedococcus sp.
CTGCCCAACGTCGTCGTCGCGGTGTTCTCGTTCAACAACCCCAGCGGTCGCTACAACTACGAGTGGACGAAGTTCTCCACCCAGGCGTGGCAGCACCCGTGCGGCACTCCCGGCATCTGCGACGCGCTCGGGCTGAGCCTCAAGATCGGCGTGACCGCCTCGGTGGTGGCCACCATCCTGGGCACCATGGTCGCCTTTGCGCTGGGCCGCCACCGGTTCCGCGGCCGGGCCACCACCAACCTGCTCATCTTCATGCCGATGGCCACCCCCGAGGTGGTCATGGGCTCGAGCCTGCTGACGCTGTTCGTCATGATGGGCGTCCCGTCGGGCACCGAGGCGATCCTCATCGCCCACATCATGTTCTGCCTGTCATTCGTCGTGGTCGCGGTCAAGGCCCGCGTCGCCTCGCTCGACCCGCGGCTCGAGGAGGCCGCGGCCGACCTCGGGGCCAACCCGGTGCAGACGTTCCTGCGGGTGACCTTGCCGCTGACCGCGCCGGGCATCGCCGCCGGTGCGCTGCTGGCGTTCTCCCTGAGCTTCGACGACTACATCATCACCAACTTCCAGGCCAGTCCCAGCTCGATCACCTTCCCCATGTACGTCTGGGGTGCCTCGACTCGCGGGACGCCGGTGCAGATCAACGTCATCGGCACGGTCATGTTCCTCGTCGCCCTCATCGTCGTCCTCGGCGGCCAGCTGCTCAGCAGCCGTCGGCAGAAGGCGGCCTGAGGGATGCGGATCCTCGTGGTCGGCGCGGGTGGCGTCGGTGACTCCGTGGCGCGGATCGCCGTGGAGCGCGACTTCTTCGAGCGGCTCGTCGTCGCGGACTACGACGCGGCCAGGGCGCAGGCGACGGTCGAGGCGGCGACCGCCCGGCGGGCTGGGGAGTCCCGGTTGGTGGCGGCCCAGGTGGACGCCTCCGACGAGGGGGCCGTGGCGTCGCTCGCGCGCGAGCACGGAGCCACCCACGTCCTCAACGCCGTCGACCCGCGGTTCGTGATGCCGGTCTTCCGGGGCGCCCTGGCCGCCGGTGCCGACTACCTCGACATGGCGATGAGCCTGTCGCGGCGGCACCAGGACGAGCCCTTCGCCAAGACGTACGTCAAGCTCGGTGACGCCCAGTTCGCCATGGCCGACGAGTGGGACGCGGCGGGCCGGCTGGCCCTGGTCGGCATGGGCGTCGAGCCGGGCCTCTCGGACGTCTTCGCGCGCTACGCCAGCGACCACCTGTTCTCCGACATCGAGGAGCTCGGGACCCGCGACGGCGCCAACCTCGCGATCCGCGACGCCCACGGCAACGAGACGTTCGCGCCGGGGTTCTCGATGTGGACCATCATCGAGGAGTGCCTCAACCCGCCGGTGGTGTGGGAGCGCTCACGCGCCGAGGACGCCGGGGGAGACGTGGAGGACGGGTTCTTCACGCTGCCACCGTTCTCGGAGCCGGAGGTGTTCGAGTTCCCCGAGGGGATCGGGCCGGTCGAGTGCGTCCACGTCGAGCACGAGGAGGTGCTCCTCATGCCGCGCTGGGTCGAGGCGGAGCGGGTCACCTTCAAGTACGGCCTCGGCGAGGAGCTCATCACCATCCTGCGGACCCTGCGCACCCTCGGCCTGGACCGCACCGACCCGGTCGAGGTCAAGGGCGTCATGGTCTCGCCTCGGGACGTCGTCGCCGCGGTCCTCCCGGACCCGGCCACGATTGGCCCACGGATGACGGGCAAGACCTGCGCCGGGCTGTTGGTCACTGGCAAGGGCAAGGACGGCAAGCCGCGTCGCACGTACCTCTACCACGTCGTCGACAACGAGCAGACGATGCGTGACTACGGTGCGCAGTGCGTCGTCTGGCAGACGGCGGTCAACCCGGTGATCGCCCTCGAGCTGCTCGCCAGCGGGGTCTGGCAGGGGACCGGCGTGCTCGGCCCGGAGGCCTTCGACGCGGTGCCCTTCCTCGACCTGCTGAAGGCGCCCAAGCCCGAGGGCCACGGCTCCCCGTGGTCGATGGAGGACCGCTGAGCCCCCGTGTCGGGTGCCCCACGCCGGTCCCGGGGCCGGTCTGGGCCACACGACCTGGAATAGGTTGGGTCCCGTGACCCGATACGGCCAGCAGTTCGGTCCCGACTTCACGTTCCTCGGGGTGCCGCGTTGCGACCTGGACGACGAGAGCACGTATGCCGCGGCAGACGTCGTGATCCTCGGCGCACCGTTCGACGGGGGGACCTCCCACCGCCCCGGCACCCGGTTCGGACCGCAGGCCATCCGGATGACCGACTACCTGCCCCACGACGGTTCGCGCCCGTCCCTC
>JAICSZ010000474.1 GCA_025936615.1 Pedococcus sp.
AGGCGCCGAACACCAAGGGCGGTGTCGACAAGCGCGTCGTGCTGAAGCTCGACAAGCGGCTCGCGCCGGTCAAGGCGGCGGTGCTGCCCTTGTCGCGCAACGCCGACCTGTCGCCCAAGGCCCGGGGCCTGGCGGCGACGCTGCGCCAGCACTGGAACATCGACTTCGACGACGCCGGTGCGATCGGGCGCCGCTACCGCCGCCAGGACGAGATCGGCACGCCGTTCTGCATCACCGTGGACTTCGACACGCTCGAGGACCAGGCCGTCACGATCCGCGAGCGCGACAGCATGGCCCAGGAGCGCATCTCGCTCGACAAGGTCGAGGACTACCTCGCCGGGCGGCTGCTCGGCTGCTGACGCAGTCGCCACCCGGTGGCCGCGAGCCAGCCGAACAGCCCCAGCAGGAACACGTAGAACGACGCATCGCCTGACTGCAGCCGTCCGCCGACGGTGAAGACCGCGACCTGCCAGAGCGCAAACCAGGCCGTGCCCGTGCCCCAACGGCGCCACCCCGGCTCGTGCCGCAGCGCCAGGCCGGCGAACAGGCTGCCCAGCACCGTGCCGAGCAGCACGACCAGGAACGAGCCCGCGTGGATCGCGCCGTGCCAGCTGACCGGTCCGGGCACCCGGTCGGTGGTGAAGGCGCTCGTGCTGACGGCGATGCCGCCCAGGGTGAGCAGGACCCGGCCCGCCACACCAGTCCTGCCGTGCAGGTGCGCGGCCAGGCCTTGGACCAACCCGAGGACGAGCAGGCCGGTGATCGCGAAGTTCGCCGTCTGGACGTAGCCGAACTCGCCTCGTGCCGTGTAGCTGGGGTAGGGGATGGCGTTGTGGCCGAACACGGTCCACCCCGCCGACTTGAGGAACGGGTACTCCGCGATGGTGAGCAGCACCACCGTCGACACGAACACCGGCCCCGCGAGCATCCCGCACAGCCCGCCGACCCGAGAGTCGAGGCGTACCCCCACCTGTCGGACGTCCTTCGTTGCCACTGCGGTCATTGCTGACTCCCTCCCGTGTGGCCGGCGCTGGTCGCCGGTCCTGGAGGTGACGCTAGGGACGTGAGGTCGCCGATTCGCCCACCCCGCGGGCGGATCCGCGTGCCGCGGGGACGAACTGTGTTCCTCCTCGAGGAGGAGGCGGGAGGCCGCGGGCGTCCCTATCGTTGACGTCGTGAGCCGCGTGGGGCAGGTGCTGCGCCAGCCCGGGTGGGTGCGTGCCCGGGACGTGGTGCTCGTCGCCGCCTGTGCGCTCGTGGCGTGGCAGGGCAGCGCGGTCGCCGAGACCAGCCCCGGACCACGGTGGGCGGTGCTGCTGTCGATGGCACCGGGCATCCTGGTGCTGCCGTGGCGGCGGGCTCGACCGTTCGCCGCGCTGCTGGTGGGGCTGGTGCCGAACCTTGCCTACTGGCTGCTGGTCGGGTCGCCGGAGTCGCTCGGCATCCTGCTGCCCGTGAGCTTCCTCGGCTACGCCGTGGGCCGGTGGGAGCCGTCACGACGCCGGATGTATGCCGCGCTGGTGCTGGGCATGGCCGTGCCCGTCATCCACGAGTGGCGCGACCCGACCATCACCTCACTGGGTGCGCTGGCCGGCGCCCTCCCCTATGACGGGATCGCTACGGCGGCGTGGCTGCTGGGCGCCTACCTCCGGCTGCGGGGCGAGCAGCGGACGGGAACCGAGGCCCGCATCGCGACGGCCGAGAGGACACGGATCGCGCGCGAGCTGCACGACATCGTCGCCCACGGCATCGGGGTGATGGTGGTCCAGGCGGAGGGTGCGGCGGAGGTGCTCGACCGCGACCCCGCGCGGGCGGGCCGGGCGCTGGAGCACATCGCCGAGACGGGGCGGTCCAGCCTGGTCGAGCTGCGGCGCGCGCTCGGGGTCCTCCGCGACGAGGGACCAGCCTCCACGGTCCCGTCGACGCCGCAGCCGGGCCTCGCCCGGCTCGACGAGCTCATCGAGTCGGTCCGCCGGAGTGGCCTGCAGGTCGACCACGAGTCGTCCGGGTCCCCCGAGGGCCTGTCACCCGGCGCGGACCTCGCCCTCTACCGGGTGGTCCAGGAGGCGCTGACCAACACCCTGCGTCACTCCG
>JAICSZ010000192.1 GCA_025936615.1 Pedococcus sp.
GGGCTCGAGGAGTGGGGCGTCTCCGCCCGCGTCCGCGACCGCTACCTCGCCGTGATCGAGGGCCGGTGCAAGGCAGGAGCGAACGGCGCAACCTGGCAGACCGACGCGGTCGCCAAGCTCCAGTCCTCGGGGTTGGACCGGCAGAGCGCCCTGGCGGCCATGCTCCAGGCCTACGTGCAGCACATGCACAGCAACGAGCCGGTGCACACCTGGGCGCTGCCCTAGCCTCAGTGGTGGGCAGCCTCGGTGACGGCCGGCCCGTGGTTCCAGACCCGGATGGCCGGCTGCTCGCGCTCGAACTCCATGACGCTCACCGAGCCCGCATCGAGCAGCAGCTGCGCACCCATCCGGGGCTCCTGCCGCAGGAACACCGTCGCGAGCACCCGCAGGCAGTGGCCGTGGCCCACCAGCGCGACGTCGCCGCCTGCCATCGCCGCCACGGCCCGCTTGACCACCCGTGAGGCGCGAGCGGCGACCTCCTCGACCGTCTCGCCGGGTGTGTCGCCGGGCGGGACGCCGTCGCGGAACACGGTCCAGTCGTAGCCGAGCCGTTCGCGGATCTCCTTGGTGGTCAAGCCTTCGTAGGCCCCGTAGTCCCACTCGAGCAGGTCGCCGTCGACCTCCGCGCGCAGACCGGCGAGCTCGGCCGTCCGTCGTGCGCGCTGAAGGGGCGAGCACAGCGTCAGGACGAAGTGGTAGTCCGCCACCAGCGCCCCCGACGCTCGGGCGAGCTGCTCGCCGTGCGGTGTCAGCGGGATGTCGGTGCGGCCGGTGTGCTGGCCCGACCTCGACCAGTCGGTCTCACCATGCCTCAGCAGCACCAAGCGGCCCTCCGGCGGGCTCGGCTGGGAGGTCACCCGCCCACCCTAGGGCGCCGCGCCGAAGTCGGCAGGGTCTGGTTGAGTGTGGGCATGCGTCTGGCCTACCGGCTCCTCAACGTGTTCGCCAACGAGGGAGACCCGTTCTCGGGCAACCCCTTGTGCGTCTTCGAGGACGCGTCTGGCCTCGGCGACGAGCAGATGCAGGGCCTGGCGCGCCAGTTCAACCTCTCGGAGACCACCTTCCTGGTGCCGCCCGCCGACGGCGCGACCGCCGGAGTGCGGATCTTCACCACCAGCTTCGAGATGCCGTTCGCGGGCCACCCGACCCTGGGCACGGCGCACGTCGCCCGCGCCCTCGGCCTCGGCGGGGACTCGCTCACCCTGTCCATGCCGGCCGGCGTCATCCCCGTCGAGGCGGACGGCAGTGCGTGGACCCTGACCGCCAACCGGGGCAGCGTGCAGGCCGAGCTCGACCCCGAAGAGCTCGGCGCCGCCCTCGGGCTCGCACGCGGTGCCGTGCGCGCATCAGCACGCCAGGTGTCCGTGGGCGCCTCCCAGGTCGTCGCGCCAGCCGCCGACGTCGAGGCGGTCCGCCGAGCACGTCCGAACCCGGCGGCGCTGTCCCGCTACGCACCGATGGGCAGCAGCGGGGGAGAGGTGCTGGTCTACCTGTGGGCCGAGACCGTGCCGGGGGAGGTCGAGGCGCGCGCCCTGATCACCGATGGCACGGTCGTGAGCGAGGACCCGGCCACCGGCTCGGCCTGCGCCAACCTCGGCGCCTGGTTCGTGGCCGAGGGCCGTTCCGGGGAGTGGCTGGTCAGGCAGGGCGCCCACGTCGGACGTCCCTCCACCCTCCACCTGTCCGTCGCCCAGGACGAGACGGTCCGGGTCGGGGGGCTGGTGGGCGACGTCGGCTCCGGCGAGGTGCTGCTTTGACCTCGGGCGGCCTGCACGAGGCGGTCGAGGCGGCTGCCGACGCCGACCACGATGTGTCGTGGCGGGTCACCGTCCTCGACGTCACCACGGGCTCGGTGCTGGCACAACGCGATCCGGACACCGTGCAGCGCACGGCCAGCCTGGGCAAGCTCCTCCTGCTCATCGAGGTCGCCCGACAGCTCGAGGACGGCTCGCTCGACCCGGCTGAACCGCTCACGCCGACCGAGGACGACCTCGTGCGTGACTCGGGCCTGTGGTGGCAGCTGGCCGCACGCAGCCTCCCGCTCGCGGACTGCGCGGCACTGGTCGGCGCGTTCAGCGACAACCTCGCCACCAACGTCCTCCTCGGTCGGGTCGGCGGCACGGAACCGGTGCGGGCGACCGCCCGGACGGCAGACCTCGACGGCGTGCGCCTGCACCGCAAGGTCCGCGACACCGCACCACCACCGGGCACCGGCAGCCCCCACGGCTTGTCCAGCGGGTGCGCGCGGGCCTATGCCGACCTGATGGCCCGCCTGCACCGGCGCGACGTCCTCTCACCGTCCGTGTGTGCCCGCGTGCTCGGCTGGCTCGGGCTCAACGCCGACCTGTCCATGGTCGGCGGTGCCTTCGGGCTCGATCCCTTGTGCCACGACGAGCCAGATCGGGGGGTGCAGCTGTGGAACAAGACCGGCACGATCGACGACGTGCTCGGAGACGTGGGCCTCGTCTCGGGGCCGGGGGCGGTGGTCTCGTATGCCGTGTTGACCGAGCACGACGACGCCCGCCACCCGGGGGGACGGGACAGTGCGCTGGCCGGCATGGCACAGGTGGGGGCGGCCCTGCGGGCCGTCGTCGAGGGGAGCTAGGCGTGCCGAGCTACGTCGTGCTGTTGCGGGCGGTCAACGTGGGAGGGCGTCAGCTCAAGATGGCGCAGGCGCGAGAGGTTCTCTCGGACAACGGGTTCGACGACGTGGAGTCGCACATCCAGACCGGCAACTTCCTGCTCCGCTCGACCAGGCGCAGCGACGTGGCGGTCGAGGACGAGGTGGCCAGGGTGCTCGGCGAGCACGCCGGGTTCCCCATCGTCGCGGTCGCCCGGAAGCCACCGGAGCTGACGTCGCTCGTCGAGGCCGTCGACGGCATACCGGCTCCCGAAGACGGCAAGGCACGTTATGTCACCTTCCTTGCCAAGGCTCCCACGGCGTCGGCCGCCCGTGACCTCGAGGCGTGGGACGTCGCGGGGGAGCGGGTCCACGTCATCGGCAAGGATGTGCTCGTGGACTACGCGGTGTCGTACCACGAGGCCAAGCTCACCGGGGCCAGGATCGAGCGGACCCTTGGCGTCCCGGGCACCGCGCGCAACATGACCGTGGTCCGCAAGCTCGCAGAGAAATGGGGTCAGTGATGGCGCAGGAGCAGACCGGTGGCACCGGCACGGGCGACCGTTCGGTGAGCATGACGCGGCTGGAGAAGGGGCTCTACGAGTTCACCAATGTCCGGGGCGGCACGATGCGGGTGGGCGGTGGTGGTGACACGCCCGACTTCACGCCCGTCGAGCTGCTCCTCGTGGCGATCGCCGGCTGCAGCGGCACCGACGTCGACTTCATCACGAGCAAGCGCGCCGAGCCGCTGAGCTTCAGTGTCACCGCGCAGGGCGAGA
The DNA here is from genome assembly GCA_025936615.1 of Pedococcus sp. The sequence continues at coordinate 3,400 of JAICSZ010000192.1, forward strand.
AGATCCGTGACGAGCAGGGCAACAACCGGATGCGCGACCTCACGGTCCGCTTCTCGGTGACCTTCCCCGAGGGCGAGGCGGGGGACCGGGCGCGCGAGATGCTGCCCAGGGCGATCCAGATGTCCGAAGAGCGGCTGTGCACGGTGAGCCGCACCGTCGCGCTCGGCACACCGATCGACGCTGGTGTCGAGGGCGACGGCTAGCTCCGCACCCGGTGGCGGGTGAAGCTCACCCCGCTCCCGAAGGTCCTTGCGTCCAACAGCTCGAGGTCGAGGCGCAGTCCGGAGGGCAGCGCCGCCGTGCCTCCGCCAACGACGACCGGGTGGCGGTAGAGCAGCACCTCATCGACCAGTCCCTCGGCCAGCGCACGTGCCGCAAGCGTCGGGCCGCCGATGCTGAGCGCACGGGACGCGCCGCTCTTGAGCGCGCGGACCTCGTCCGGGTCGAACGTCGTCCGGACCACGGCTCGGACACCCACCGGCTCGGTCAGGGTGGAGGAGTAGACCACCTTGTCCGTCGACTGCCACAGGCGCCGGTAGTCCGCAGCCACCGCGTCGCGATCGGCGTGCTGGTCGGCAGCATCCCAGTACCGCAGCACCTCGTACATCCGCCGGCCGAGCAGGTGCGTGCCGACGCGGCGTTCGAGGTCGTTGACGTGCGCGTGGACCTCTGCGTCCGGGGCGGCCCACTCGAACGAGCCGTCCTCGTCGGCGACGTAGCCGTCGAGTGAGCAGATGGCGGTGTAGAGCAGGGCGGCCATGCGCGGCCCTTCAGCCGACCTTGTCGCGGGCGGCCTGGAACGCGGCCACGCAGGCGCGGATGTCCTCCTCGGAGTGGCCCGCCGAGAGCTGCACCCGGATCCGGGCCTTGCCCTGCGGCACGACAGGGAAGGAGAACGCGATGACGTAGACGCCCTGCTCGAGCATGGCGTCGGCGACCTGGGCCGCCTGCCGGGCGCCGTCCTCGCCGGGGAACATCACCGGCGTGATCGGGTGCTCGCCGGGCAGCAGGTCGAAGCCCGCCTCGGTCATGAGCTCGCGGAACAGCGCGGTGTTGTCGCGCAGGGTCTGGCGGGCCCGGTGTGACGTGGCGGCGATCTCGAGCGCCTTGAGCGAGCCGGCCGCGACTGCTGGCGCGACGGCGTTGGAGAACAGGTAGGGACGCGAGCGCTGGCGGAGCAGGTCGACGACCTCCTGGTGGGCCGCGACGTACCCGCCGGACGCGCCGCCGAGGGCCTTGCCGAGGGTGCCGGTCAGGATGTCGACGCGGTCCATCACCCCGAACCGCTCGGGCGTTCCCCGTCCGCCGTCGCCGACGAACCCGACCGCGTGTGAGTCGTCGACGAGCACCATGGCACCCAGCTCGTCGGCGAGGTCGCAGATCTCGTCGAGCGGGGCGAGGTAGCCGTCCATGGAGAAGACACCGTCGGTCACGATGACCATCCGGCGCGCACCGGCCGCCCGGGCGTCCTCGAGCTGGGTGCGCAGGTCGGCCATGTCGGCGTTCCTGTAGCGGTACCGCTTGGCCTTGGCCAGCCGGATGCCGTCGATCAGCGAGGCATGGTTGAGCTCGTCGGAGATGATGGCGTCCTCGGCGCCGAAGAGCACCTCGAAGACCCCTCCGTTGGCGTCGAAGCACGAGGAGTACA
>JAICSZ010000058.1 GCA_025936615.1 Pedococcus sp.
GCCACGAGGCGCACGCAGTACTGGCCGACGCCCTCGTCGACGTCGACGGTCTCGACGGCCTGCTGCATCGCGATGAGCCCGGGTCCGTCGGTGACCCGGTCGACCTGCTGGGCCTCCTGTCGACGCTCCATGCGCCGCTGGAGCACCTCCCACTCCTCCGGTGCGCTCGGGTAGCCGAAGCTCACACGCAGCAGGAACCGGTCGAGCTGGGCCTCGGGGAGCGGGTAGGTGCCTTCGTACTCGACCGGGTTGGCGGTGGCCAGGACGTGGAACGGCCTGGGCAGGACGAACGTCTCGCCCTCGACGGTCACCTGCCCCTCCTGCATCGCCTCGAGCAGGGCCGACTGCGTCTTCGGGGGCGTGCGGTTGATCTCGTCCGCGAGCAGGAGGCCGGTGAACAACGGCCCCTTGCGGAAGGTGAACTCGTGGCTGCGCTGGTCGTAGAGGAACGAGCCGGTCAGGTCGCTCGGCAGCAGGTCGGGGGTGAACTGGGCGCGGGCGAACTCGAGCCCGAGCGCCTGGGCGAACGAGCGCGCCGCCAAGGTCTTGCCGAGACCGGGGAAGTCCTCCATGAGCACGTGGCCACCGGCGAGCACGCCGGCGAGCACGGTCTCGAGGTTCTCCCGCTTGCCGACGACGGCGCGTTCGACCTGCTCGAGGATGGCGGCGGCGCGAACGGTGACCTCGCCGAGGGACAGGGACATCTAGAGCTCCTCCAAGGTGGTGACGTGGGTGTCGAGCTGGGCGGCAGTGAGCCGGGTGGTCGGGGGGCCGGTGAGGTATGCCGTGAGGGCCGGTCCCAGCGCGGTGTGCGCCGCATCGGGGTCGGCTTCGAGGCGCAGCCCGCGGCGGTCGCGCAGTCGCTCGCCGGCCAGGCCGGTCAGGAGCGTGTGCAGCTGCTGCGCGCCCGTGTGGTCGCCGTCGGTGGCGCTCGCCACGACGCGCACGAGCCGGGTGACCCGTGAGTCCGCGCCACGGGGCGGCCGGCCCTCGGTGAAGGTGTTGGACCAGTCGGTGGCGCGCCGGGTGCCCCAGAGCCACACGGCCAGGACGGCCACCACGGCGAGCAGTGCGGTGCAGGCAAGGAGCATGGCGGCATTGCCCAGCACGGGGACCGCGACCGCGAGGGCGCCGATGACGATGGCCGCCGTCAGCGCGGCCAGCAGCTGCTGCGCGGCGCTGAGCTCGGCGAGCCGCCTCATCGTCCGCCTCGGGCCGTGGTGCGGACGCCGGTCGTGGTGCTCGTGACATGCCGCAGGTCGGCCTGGATCTCGCGTAGTGCCTCTCCGGCGCGGGCCCTGGCGTCCTCACCGACGGGGTGACGCGAGAAGCGCGCCTCCCGGTAGAGCGCCGCAAGCTGGTCGAGCGGTGCCTGTCGCACGCCCAGGCCCCTGATCACGCTGGTCACCAGCTCCGTGGAGGTGCGCGAGTCGTCGTCACGCAGGCCGGCGCCCCGCACGGCGTCCTCGAGCCGCACCCACGCAGCCACGACGGCGTTGGCGGGCGTGCCCCGGCTCAGCAGCTCCTCGCTCTCGCGGGCCTGCTCGAGCAGCTCCTCGGGCAGCACCTCCACGCCCACCTCGTCCTCGACGACCAGTCGACGGGCGGCGAGCCAGTCGAGGACCGCGCGGGCCAGGACCACGACCACGGCGATGACGACGAGCGCGATGATCACCCGCATGGCCCAGGTGATCGCTGCGGCGAGGGTCTCGTGCGAAGCGGTCGTGCCGGCATGGCCCTTCTCACCGCCGCCAGCCGCGTTGTCGGTGGGTCCGAAGTCCTGGCCGGGTGCGCTGCTCTCGCGGCCGGAGGACTGCTGCGGCTGGAAGACCCCCACCGGCCCGGAGCCGGACACCCACGCACCGAGCAGCAGGGTGGCGGCGGTGCCGGCCCACAGGAGGGTGGCTCGACGGGTCACGGGCAGAGCCTAGGAGACTGGTGTGTGCGGTGGCGCCGAACCCTCGATCGTGAGCATTTCGTTGTGGACCGATGAGTTCCGCGGCGTTCGGTTGTCAGTCCTCGTGTGGGCGGTTGGCGCCTACGCTGGGCCCAGGGCGAGAAGCGGCCCCCGACGTGAGGAAAGCGCTGTGACCGAGGTGAGCACACCGGCTCTGGAGGACTTCCCCGGCTTGACGGACACCTATCGCCGCGAGCTGACGGCGCACTGCTACCGCATGACCGGCTCGGTGCACGACGCCGAGGACCTCGTGCAGGAGACGTTCCTGCGCGCCTGGCGTGCCTACGAGGGTTTCGAAGGTCGCTCGTCGGTGCGCACCTGGCTGTACCGCATCGCCACGAACGTCTGCCTGACCGCGCTGGAGGGCAAGGACCGACGCCCGCTGCCAACCGGTCTCGGCGCGCCCGCGAGCGAGCCCGGGGACGCCCTGGCCCGGTCGAACGAGGTTCCTTGGCTCGAGCCCGCGCCGGACCCGCTCGTGGCGGGCGAGTCCACCGACCCGGCGACGATCGTGGCGGAGCGCGAGGGGGTCCGGCTGGCCTTCGTGGCGGCGCTGCAGTACCTGCCCGCCCGTCAACGTGCGGTGCTCATCCTGCGTGACGTGCTCAGGTGGAAGGCCAGCGAGGTGGCGCAGGCGCTCGAGACGACCGAGGCTGCCGTCAACAGCGCGCTGCAGCGGGCCCACGCCCAGCTCGCCCGGGCCGACCTGACCAGGGACACGGTCGAGGAACGGCTCGGGGCCGACCAGCAGGACCTGCTGGACCGCTACGTCAAGGCGTTCTGGGACAAGGACATCAACGCCATCGTGGGGATGCTGACCGCCGATGCCGTCTGGGAGATGCCGCCGTTCACGGGTTGGTACACCGGCGCCGAGGCGATCGGACGGCTCATCGACACACAGTGCCCCGGTGGCGTCAACGACATGCCGATGGTCGCGACCCGCGCCAACGGCCAGCCGGCGTTCGGGCTGTACATGCGACAGCCCGACGGGAGCTTCACACCGTTCCACCTCCAGGTGCTGAGCATCCGGGACAACCGGGTCGAGCACGTTGCGGCCTTCTTCGACACCGACCTGTTCGAGCGCTTCGGGCTGCCGGCCCGGCTGCCCGCTGACCACCCGACGCCCGCCTGAGGCGCGCGGTGACATCGGTTCCGGGTCGGGCAGGGCCGCCGGAGGCGGCCGAGCTGCTCGAGCGGGCCATCGTCTACACCCGCGGCGCACTCGCGTCCGTGCGTCCTCAGCACCTCCTGCTGCCCTCGCCGTGTCCCGGGTGGCCGCTCATCCGGCTGCTGCACCACATGGACGACTCCCTCGCGGCGATGGGCGAGGTGGCCAGCTCTGCGCACCTCACCCTTGCCCCCACGCCGTCGATGGACACCGCGGAGGAGCTGCTCAGCCGCATCAGGCAGCGTGCGTGCGCACTGGTCGGGCCGTGGGCCACGAGCCCGCGGTCGCTGGTCGAGCTGGGCGGCTGGGCCCTGGAGCGCGAGACGATGGGGCGGGTGGGCGCCCTCGAGATAACCCTGCACGGATGGGACGTCGGACAGGTGTGTGGCGCCGCCCGGCCGGTGCCTCCCGTGCTCGCCATGGACCTGTGGCCAGTTGCCCGCGACCACATCGCCGACGCCGACCGGCCCTGCCGCGTGGGTCCGGCGCTCGAGCTGCCGGAGTGGGCGACGCCCCAGGAGCGGCTACTGGCCCACACCGGTCGACGCGGGTGAGCAGGGCCCCGTGCGAACCCAGTGGACCGGTGTGGCCGGTCTCGGCGAGGATGGGGGCATGGCTCCCGGCTTCCGTTTGCGCGACGGCGACCTGGGTCCTGTCCAGCAGAGCCCGGTGACCTGTGGCTCGGCTTGCCTCACCGTGGCGCGCATGCTGGTGAGTCCCGCCTTCGCCCGCTGGATCACGACGGGCGAGGGTCCGCGCGGTGACGCGCCCCTGGGTGACACCGAGCAGGAGCGCTTCGCCGCCTACGAGCGAGTGGTGATGAGCCGCACGAACCGGCTGCTACCGGGCGGGCGCAGGGTCAACCTGCCGTGGCCGCGGGCTCTCGGCACCCCGCCGTGGGGCGCCATGAAGGAGCTCGAGTACGGCGCCGCGCGGCGCGGCACGGACTACGAGAGCCGCCTCCTGAGGCTGCATCGTCGACGGGGGCTGCGGGACGCGCACGCAAGGCTGGTCGAGGTGGTCGCCGACGGCGAGCCCGCGCTGCTCTACGTCGGCAACCGCCTGCTGCCACGCCACGTCACGCTGGTCCTGCCCGGCGACGGCGACCGCGTGCTGGACGTCTACGACCCAGCCACTGGTCAGGTGAGCCTGCTCGACGAGGCGCGGTTCGTGGGGCGCGACCTGCGCATCGCTGGCTGGGATGTGCCGTGGATCGTGGTGCAGCCCAACGGAGCCCGCAAGGTTAGGTCGTTCGGCTTCGCGGCGAACGGCAGCACCGCGCGGGCACCCAGGGCCTCGGCGTCGGCCTGACGCTCAAGAGGTGGGTGCAGGCAACCCTCCGACCCTCAGCTCCCGCAGCAGCGCGCGACCCTGCTCCAGCAGGGGGTCACGGTCGGCCGACTGGACGATGTCGCGCCCCACGTCGTCGAGCAGGACCTCGACGTAGCGCCGCACTGCAGCCCGTCGGTCGCTGTCGCAGAACGTCGCGATGTCACGCGCCACCCTGAACAGCGCGAGCACCACGCGGGGCTCGGTGTGCCCGTACCGCCGGACCTGGCCCAGCCCGAGGTCGAGGAAGTACTCCCAGTCGCGGGCCGGGACGTGCACGCGGGGAGCGCCGGACGCATCTGGGACCGTGACCGGCCCGAGCGTGCACCGGGCCAGTGCGGCGAGGACCACCGACAGGTGGTCGACCGCCTGGACCGCGGTGTAGGGGTCGTTGATCGCGGGGGAGAGCGCCTTGGACGCCACGTCGGCGAGCTGTCGCACCCCGAAGGCCGCGTCCTGCTCCGCGGTGCGCTCGAACCCCACTCGGACACCGTGCGACAACGCGCCGCGCAGCGCGTCCAGCGTCAGCTGCCCCGGTGCCGTCACGACCGAGCCGGTCTCCCGGTCCGGCCAGACCCACGCCATGGGCGCTCCCCTGACCACGTGCTCGCCCACCATGGGTACCAGCACGACCACGGTGTGGTGCTCGGCGGCGGTCGCGGCCAGCGCCTCGAGGTGGAGGGTCTGGACGTAGCCGGACCGGGGAGCCGTCAGTGGAACCGCACTGTCGGGTCGGACAGGCAGCACACCCGGCGCAGCGACCGCACCCATCGAGTGCTCGATCACGTGCAGCGTGTCCCGCTCCACCCCCACCATCACCTGGTCGACCTGGATCGAGTGGGCGAGGTGGTGCACGAAGAAGACGAGCATGATCATGCTGACGAAGATGAGCAGCAGGGCACCACTGACCGCCAGACGCGGGTAGTCGGTGGTCCGCTCGCCGCCGGAGACCCCCACCGTGTAGAGCCCGGCCGTGCTGTAGGCGAACGTCGCGACAAAGCTGCTCAGGGTCAGCTGGTTGGTCAGGTCCCGCAGGAAGTTGCGCAGCAGGCGCGGGCTGAACTGGGTCGACGCCAGCTGGAGCGCCACGACGGTCAGGCCGAGGACCAGCGCGATGACGGTCACCATCGTGCTGGCGATCCCGATCAGCAGGTTCCGCGCGTCGTCGGCGGTGCCCTGGAAGACCAGCGGCGCCAGGGCAGATCCCGGCGCGATCGTGATGCTGGAGAGCACCGAGCCGGCAACGAGGGCGGCAACCACGGCCACGCTCGGCATGGCCCACAGGGCACCGCGCAGGTACTCCCGTGCCACCTCGCGCCTCATTGCGCCTCCTACCTGGTGCTAACCCTTCGGCTTGTCGACCGGGACGAGCTGGGCGTCACGGACCTCGACGGTGTCGTCCTCGACGTAGGACACCGTTCCGGTGACCCGCCCGGCCGCGCGCAGGTCGGCCTCCGCGGCGCGGACCAGGTCGGTCCAGCCACCCGGTCCGGCCAGCGTCACCGCCGCCACCTCGGCGCGCATGCCCACCTTGGCCTCGGACTTCGCCTTGCGGATGCCTGCGAGCGCCTCTCCCACGGCGGTGAGCAGCACCGGGTCGCCGCCAGGGACGGGCAGGTCCGCCGTCGTGGGCCAGGCGGCTCGGTGCACGGAACCGTCGTGCCACCACGACCAGACCTCCTCGGTCACATAGGGCAGCAACGGGGCGAACAGCCGCAGCACGACGCCGAGCGCCAGCCTCAGGGCCGCCCGTGCCGATGCGGCCTCGGCCTCGCCACGACCGCCATAGGCCCGGTCCTTGACCAGCTCGAGGTAGTCGTCGCAGAAGGTCCAGAAGAAGGTCTCGGTCACCTCGAGGCACCGGGTGTGGTCCCACCCCTCGAAGCCCGCGGTCGCCTTGTCGACGACGTCGGTCAGCGCCGCGAGCATCGCCTTGTCGAGCGGGTTGACCACCGCCGCGGCGAGGTCGCCCTCAACCTCTCCGAACGTCAAGGCGAACTTGCTCGCGTTGAGGATCTTGATGGCAAGTCGTCGCCCGACCTTCATCTGGCCGGTGTCGTATGCCGCGTCGGCACCCAGGCGGCCGCTGGCGGCCCAGTAGCGCACCGCGTCGGTGCTGTGCTCCTTGACGATGTCCTCGGGCGTGACGACGTTGCCCTTGGACTTGGACATCTTCTTGCGCTCAGGGTCGAGGATCCAGCCGGAGAGCGCGGCGTTGCGCCAGGGCACCGAGTCGAACTCGAAGTGTGACCGGACGATCGTGGAGAACAGCCAGGTCCGGATGATGTCGTGGCCCTGCGGACGGACGTCCATCGGGAAGACGGCTGCGAACAGCTCGGGGTCGTCGATCCACCCGGCCGCGATCTGCGGGGTCAGCGAGGAGGTCGCCCAGGTGTCCATGATGTCGGGGTCGCCGACGAAGCCGCCGGGCTCGCCGCGCTGGGACTCGTCGTAGCCATCGGGCGCCTGCGCCGCCGGGTCCACGGGGAGGACGTCCTCGGAGGGGAGCAACGGCTTGTCCCACACCGTCTCCCCGTGCTCGTCGACGGGGTACCAGACGGGGATCGGCACCCCGAAGAAGCGCTGCCGCGAGATGAGCCAGTCGCCGTTGAGACCGGCGACCCAGTTCTCGTAGCGGGCGCGCATGAACGCCGGGTGGAAGTCGACCTGCCGCCCGCGCTCGATCAGCTCCGCGTTGAGCTCGGCGTCGCGGCCGCCGTTGCGGATGTACCACTGACGCGAGGTGACGATCTCGAGCGGCTTCTCACCGCGCTCGTAGAAGTTCGCCTTGCGCTGGGTCGGCGTGGGCTCCCCGTCGAGGTCTCCCGACCCGCGCAGCGCGGCCACGATCGCCTCACGCGCACCGAACGTCGTCTTCCCGGCGAGCTCCGTGGCGAACAGCTCCTCGCCGGGACCACCTGCGATCCACTCGGGCGTCTCGGCCTGGACCCGACCGGAGCGGGTGACGATCGAGCGGGTCGGCAGCTGCAGCTCGCGCCACCACATCACGTCGGTGAGGTCGCCGAAGGTGCAGCACATCGCGATCCCGGCACCCTTGTCCGGCTCGGCCGCCGGGTGCGCCAGCACCGGCACCTCGACCCCGAACAACGGTGAGCGGACCGTGGTGCCGAACAACGCGGCATACCGCTCGTCGTCGGGGTGGGCGATCAGCGCCACCACCGCGGGGACGAGCTCGGGGCGGGTGGTCTCGATGAAGACAGGGCCTGCGCCCTGCGTCGTGGAGTGGAACGCGACGCGGTGGAAGTGCCCCGGGTAGTCGCGGGCCTCGAGCTCCGCCTGCGCGACGGCCGTCTGGAAGGTGACGTCCCACAGCCCCGGCGCCTCGGCCTGGTAGGCCTCACCGCGGGAGACGTTGCGCAGGAACGCGCGCTGGGCCGTCGCCCGCGACCGGTCGTCGATGGTGCGGTAGCTGATGTCCCAGTCGTAGGAGTGGCCGAGCCGGACGAACAGCGACTCGAACGCCTCCTCGTCCTTGACGGTGAGCTCGTCGCAGAGCTCGATGAAGTTCTGCCGCGAGATCGGCATCGCGTCGGCGGCCTTGATGCTCTTGGCATCGCCGCGGTGCGGGGGCTCGAAACCCTCGATGTGGTGGAGGGAGGCGTCACCGCGCACCCCGTAGTAGTTCTGCACGCGCTTCTCGGTCGGCAGGCCGTTGTCGTCCCACCCGATCGGGTAGAACACCTCGAACCCCGCCATCCGCTTGTAGCGCGCCATGCAGTCGGTGTGGGTGTAGGAGAACACGTGGCCCACGTGCAGCGAGCCCGAGGCGGTCGGCGGTGGGGTGTCGATCGCGAAGACCGCCTCCCGACCCCGCTCCATGGCGCGCACCCGGTCGAAGCGGTAGGTCCCCTGCTCACGCCATACCTGCGCCCACTTGTCCTCGAGCCCGTCGATGGTGGGCCGGTCGGGGATGGTGGCGGCGCGAGGCGTGGATGGGGCGTCGGTCATGGCGTGAATCCTCCCATCCGGGTGGTGCCGGCCACCAACCGGTTGCCCGTGTGCCGGCGCGGCACGGTGAGGGCGCGGTGCCCCTCCCGGGAAGGCTCAGGCCACCGCGAGTGCGGCGGGCTGGCCGGCCAGGCGGGCGTAGCGGGTGCCCCGCCGGAGCAGCGCGTCGTGGCTACCGACCTCGGCCACGGAGCCCTTGTCCAGGACGGCAATCTGCTCAGCGGTCTGGATGGTGGACAGCCGGTGCGCGATCGTGATCGTGGTGCGGCCCCGGCTCAGGGCGTCCAGGGCGCGCTGCAGCTCACGCTCCGTGTCGTTGTCCAGCGCGCTGGTCGCCTCGTCGAGGACGAGCACCCGCGGGTCACGCAGGAGGGTCCGCGCGATGGCCCGCCGCTGCTTCTCGCCGCCGGAGAACCGGTGGCCGCGGGCGCCGACGATGGTCTCGAGCCCGTCGGGGAGGCTGGCGACGAGGTCGTCGACCTGGGCGGTGGCCAGGACCCGCCAGAGCTGGGCTTCGGTGGCGTCCGGGCGGGCCATCAGGAGGTTCTCGCGGATCGAGGCGTGCACGAGGTAGGCGTCCTGGGAGACGACCCCCACCACGGCGGAGAGGTCGTCA
>JAICSZ010000139.1 GCA_025936615.1 Pedococcus sp.
CAGGGCCTCGACCCCGAGCGGGTGCTGCCCACGACCACCGCCGAGTTTCCGCGCCCGGCCCCGCGACCGGCATACTCGGTGCTCGGCCACGACGCGTGGCGGATGGCGCGCCTACCGCTGCTGCCGCGCTGGCAGGACAGCCTGGCCAAGGCCCTGCCCGACGTCCTGGCCCCGCCGCCGCCCGAGACCAACTAGCCCCCGAGGACTTGACCATGGCCCGCACCGTCATCACCTTCGGCACCTACGACGTGTTCCACGTCGGCCACCTGCGGATCCTCGAGCGCGCGGCGTCGCTCGGCGACCGGCTCGTGGTCGGGGTGTCCGCGGACGCGCTCAACCTCGCGAAGAAGGGACGCAAGCCGGTGTTCTCGCAGACCGAGCGGCTCGAGATCGTCGGTGCGCTCAAGGTGGTCGACGAGGTGTTCGTCGAGGAGAGCCTCGAGCTCAAGCGCGACTACATCGAGAAGTACCACGCCGACGTGCTCGCGATGGGCGACGACTGGAAGGGCCGGTTCGACTTCGTCTCCGACCTGTGCGAGGTCGTCTACTTCCCCCGCACCCCGTCGGTGTCGACGACGGAGCTGATCGAGCACATGGCCACGCTCGCCTGAGGTAGCCCCGGAGACCGCTACTTCGGGCGCCGGCGCGCCCACCCCGCTGCGCTCGGCAACGCCCGTATGCCGCGTGCCCACCTCCGCGCGTGCAGCACCGCGAGCTCGCGGCGAGTTGCGCGGGCAGCCAGGTAGGAGCTGAGCAGCACCTCGCGCGGTGGAAAGAGCGCCCGGCGCAGCAGGGCCGGCCGCTCCGACCACGGCGTGCGGGCGAGCTCGATCAGCCAGACGACTCCGGAGCGTGACCCGACGTCCTGGCGGAACGCCCAGCCATCGGCGCTGGCCCGGCTCTCGGGCGAGGGGTCTGGGACTGGTGCACCCACCGACTCGAGCAGCGCGCGAGCGGTGACCTCGGCACCGGTGGCCAGCGCCAGGTCAGCCAGCTCCTGCCTGCCCGTGTCGTCGAGGCCTGCGCCCAACGTCCTGGCGAGGTGAGCGAGGTCGGCGACGCTGGACGGCTTGTCCGGGTCGCGCAGCGCGTGGAGGGCGACCACCAGCGCCTGGCCCAGCAGGTCGGGAGTCGTGACCTGGACGCCCGCGACCTCGGTGGTGGTGTGGCGAGCCCACAGCGCCTCGAACACCTGGTCCGCCGGCTTGAGGACCCCGGGGAAGTTGTAGTGGACGTCGAGGTCGCAGGGCCATTCGTCGTGGATGAAGTGGTGGGAGTGGTCGAACGAGATGTCGTCGACGTGCTGGTGCCCGCCGTACTGGGTCCGGTGCCTCCAGCCAGCAGCGGCGAACGCGCTGGAGATACGGTCGAATCCCTCGGGGTCGACCAGCACGTCGACGTCCTGTGACGGGCGGTCCGGTCGCGCACCCAGGGCAACCGCGGTCCGGCCCTTGATGAACAGGACGCGCGCGCCCAGCTGCTGGGCCACGCGGCATACCAGGGCATGGGCGAGCAGCACCGCCTCGTCGGCGCGCAGCTCGGTCTGGACCACCCGCGGAGTATTGCACCCAGCACGGGCGGCGGGGGATCTCGCTAGGGTCGGGGGATGCTTGCTGCCTACGCAAAGTCCCAGTCCGCCGACGACCCGTTGTCCGGGCTCGAGGTCGGGGATCGGCCGGACCCGCAGCCCCGCGACGGCTGGGTGACGGTCTCGCTCAAGGCCGCGGGACTCAACCACCACGACCTGTTCTCGTTGCAGGGCGTGGGTCTGCCCGCCGACCGGCTCCCGATGGTGCTCGGCTGCGACGGGGCCGGCCTCGACGAGGACGGCAACGAGGTGATCGTCCACGCCGTGGTCCCCTCCGACGGCTGGCGCGGCGACGAGACGCTGGACCCGAAGCGGACGCTGCTGTCCGAGCTGCACGACGGCACGCTCGCCGAGCAGGTGCTCGTGCCCCGGGCAAACCTCGTGCCCAAGCCCGGATCGCTGTCCTGGGAGCACGCGGCATGCCTGTCGACAGCGTGGCTGACGGCGTACCGGATGCTGTTCGTCAACGCCGACGTCACGCCCGGGGCGACCGTGCTGGTGCAGGGCGCCGGTGGTGGCGTCGCCACGGCCCTGGTGCAGCTCGGGTCGGCAGCCGGGCTGCGGATGTGGGTGACGTCGCGCGACGAGGCGAAGGGCGCGCGGGCCGTCGGCATCGGCGCCGAGCGGGCGTTCGGCTCGGGGGAACGGCTGCCCGAGCGCGTCGACGCCGTCATGGAGACCGTCGGCGCAGCGACCTGGTCGCACTCGGTGAAGTCGCTCAAGCCGGGGGGCACGGTCGTCATCTCCGGCGCCACGTCCGGGGACGCGCCGGCGAAGGCCGAGCTGACCCAGGTCTTCTTCCGGCAGCTGCGCGTCGTCGGCTCGACCATGGGCACTCGTGCCGAGCTCGAGCGGCTCGCGCAGTTCGTGGCCACGCACGGGATCGAGCCGGTCGTGGACTCCGTGCTGCCCCTGGCGGACGCCCGTGACGGCTTCGCGAAGATGGCGTCCGGGGACCTGTTCGGCAAGGTCGTGTTCACCGTCTCTTGACGCGCAGCCAAGGCGCGCGTGCCGTTGGCTCGTCCCTTCGGCTGAGATTCACCTCGGACGACGCAGGCGCGGAGATTTTTCACGGGTCTTTCAGGTAGAAAGAATGGGTGAGGCTTCCCTTCTCCCCCAAGCCACAAGAGCTGAGAGGGTGGTCGGCAGCCGCCACTCGGGGTAGGAAGGTGGGACCGGTCCGTGCGGGCCGGGCGGCACGCGCGTCCAGCCAACGTTCAGGCTGGCCGGATAGAGATGAACCCACGAACCCAGGAGAAGTACGCGAACGACGGATGCAGCGACCGGCGGGAGAGGACTGACCATGGCAGAGTTTCCGCACTCGCCCGAAGAGGTCATCGACCCGCGCTGGAACCGTTACCTCCACGCGAACCAGCCGGGCAGGCCTGCGTCGGGTGAGCAGAACCGCCGCGAGGAGCAGGCCGCGCAGCGCGAGGTACAGCCGGCGCAGCATGGTTCGGACGCGGAGCTCAACGCCGAGCTCGTCAAGGTCCTCGGGCCGTGGCGGACGGGGAAGGCCGGCCCCCGCGAGACCCTCGAGGCGCTGCGCGACCTGGCCGAGCGCCTGCTCTGAGGCTGGTTCCCGCCCCGGCTCAGTGCGGCGCGATCTGCAGCCAGTCGTACCAGCCGTTGTGCAGGACCAGCCAGGCGATCAGCCCGTAGCCGGCCTGCCCGGGGTGGTGCGGCACCTGGCTCGCCGCGACGTCGCTTCGCCACTGCTCGTGCGCCTGCAGCGGCCGGAAGCAGTCCACGAACGGCACCCCGCGCCGCGAGCAGACGTCGCCCTGCGCCTCGACGAGCACGTCGAGCTTGTCGTTGAGCTCGTCGTCGTCAGAGGGCGGCGGGCTCACCACGAACGTCCCGATCCCCAGGCTCGCCGCGTCGTCGAGGATGTTGGCGAGGTTGAGGCGGTGCCGGGCCAGGGTGACGCCGCCTGCGGCGTCGGCCGTCCCGACGGAGACGACGAGTCGCCGTTCGGCCCGTCCGGCCCACCGGGGCGGGCACTCGACGCGCCAGCGCTCGAGGACGTCGGCCGAGGTGTTGCCGCGCACGCCGAGGTTGTACGCCGTCAGCTCGAGGTCGGGGTGGTGGGTTCGTCCGACGACGCGTGACACCCAGCCCTGGCCCTTCGGGTCGCCCACGCCCGCGACCAGGGAGGCGCCGATGAACACGATCCCGACGTCGCGTGGCCCCTCGGCGGCCACCTGGAACTCGGCGCTGGGGGTGAAGGTGGGTTCGCTCACGCGTCAGTCCTCTTCGTCGTCGAGCCGGGCCAGCCAGGTGGCCAGCCGCTCGACGGGGATCTCGAACTCGGGATTGAGGTCCACGAACGTCCGCAGCTGGTCGGCCAGCCACGTCAGGGACACCTCTTCCTCACCCCTGCGGGCGGCCAGCTCCTCGATGCCGCGGTCCGTGAAGTACACGCTCGCGAGGCTATCGCGAGGTGTGCCGCGCGGCTGAGCCAGCCACGCGGCATACCCGATGCTGTTGCCCTGCCGGCGTCCGCGCGTTTGACGACATAGCCGCCAAACTCGCCGACGCAAGCGCGCGGGTTCAGGGGATGTAGGCGGCCAACTTCTGGGCCACCGCGGCGCTGACGGCCCCTGTGCCGCCGATGACGACGACCTTGTGTGGACCCAACCGGCTGAGCTCAGTGCTCACCGCGCTGGGGAGGCTGGTGGGGGCGGTGAGCAGGACGGGGCCGGGTGACTTGCCCGCGACTGGCGCGCTGGACAGGGCATCGGCGAAGCCGGTGCCGGAGGCGACGTAGGCGACATTGACACCCTTGGCGAAGCTCTTGGTCGAGACGGTTGCCGAGGTGGCGTAGCGATCCTTACCGGCCCAGCGTTCGACGGCGCCTGTGGTGTAGGCGTCGAGCTTTGCCTTGACCGCGTCGCTCACCGCGCCTGCGCCGCCGAGGACGACGATCTTCTTGGGCTTGAGACGAGCCAGCTCTGCCGCGATGGAAGCCGGAAGGGTGGTCGGGGCGGTGAGCAGGACCGGGCTCCGCAGCTTCCCCGCGACGGGAGCACCCGAGAGCGCGTCGGCGAAGCCCGCGCCGGAGGCGACGAAGGCGACGTCAGGCCCGGAGACGAAGCTCTTGGCCGAGATGGCGGCGGAGGTGGCGTAGCGGTCCTTGCCGGCCCAGCGTTCGACGGCGCCTGTGGTGTAGGCGTCGAGCTTTGCCTTGACGGCCTCACTGACCGCGCCTGCGCCCCCGAGGACGACGATCTTCTTGGGCTTCAGCCGGGCCAGCTCGGTCGCGATGGAGCCGGGGAGGCTGGTCGGTGCCGTCAACAGGACAGGACCCCGCGTCATGCCGGCCACCGGGGCGCCCGAGAGCGCGTCCGCGAAGCCCGCACCCGAGGCGACGTAGGCAACTGCGGCTCCTGGGACGAAGCTCTTGGCCGAGATGGCGGCGGAGGTGGCATAGCGGTCCTTGCCGGCCCAACGCTCGACGAGTGGAGCAGCGCCGCTGGTGACCGTAAAGGTGGCTGGCGGCTGGTCGAGGCATGACATCAACGTGTTGTACACACCCGGGGGAAGGGGATCGAGGACTGTCCCGTTCACCCCCATACCGACGCGTGGCACGACGAAGGTGAACGTGAAGGAGGAGTCCGGCGCGACGTCGAAGGGCACCTGGTAGGCGCCGGAGAAGTTTTCGTGCCCGTCGACGTTGTTGACGAAGGCGAACGCGCCGTCGTGGCCGCCGGCCCATTCGTTGGTGTCGGGGCACCCGCTGCCCCGCACGGTCACCATCGTGCCGATCGGGCCGCTCGCCGGTGTCATCGTGTAGCCCGGAGTGGCCGCGCTCGCCGCAGGGGGTAGCTGTACCAGTGCAAAGGTGGTCAGCGCCAAGGCCAGCCAAGATCGTCTCATGGCGTTCTCCAAACCTCGAGACAAGCCCTGCAACCCTCGAGACGCCACGCTAGAGCCCTCGCGGAATCCTCGTCATGACCAGATCGGGTGGTTGGGACAGCCAAGTGGGCTAGTCCCCGCACCTCGACGTGTGACCAATGCTGTGCCCTTGCGTCCGCGCGTTTGACGACATAGCCGCCGAACTCGCGGACGCAAGCAGGAAAGGTGCGGACGGTCGGGGGGTCAGCGGGTGAAGGCGCGCTCCACGAGCTCGGCCTGCTGCTCCGCGTGGCGCTTGCTGGACCCGGTCGCCGGGGACGCGGACGACGGGCGGCTGACCACCCCGAGGGTGCGGGCGTCGCCGAGCTCGGCGAGGGCACCGGGCAGGTTGAGTGCCATGAACGGCCAGGCACCCTGGTTCTGCGGCTCGTCCTGCACCCACAGCACGTCGGCGCCGGGGTACTTGGCCAGCTCGGCTTGGATCTCCTTGGCGGGCAGGGGGGCGAGCTGCTCGACCCGCACGATCGCCGTGGCGGTGTCGCCGGCCTTGTCGCGGGCGGCCTCGAGGTCGTAGACGACCTTGCCGCTGGCGAGCAGGACCCGGTTGACCCCACTGGGGTCGAACGTCGCACGGTCGGGCAGCACCGGCCGGAAGGTGGCGTCGGTGAAGTCCGCGACCGCGCTCGCCGCGGCCTTGAGCCGCAGCATCGACTTCGGGGTGAAGACGATGAGCGGGCGCCGCGGCCGGGCGTAGGCCTGGCGACGCAGCAGGTGGAAGTAGCTCGCCGGGGTGGAGGGGTAGGCGATCGTCATGTTCTCCTCGGCGTAGAGCGTGAGGAACCGCTCGATGCG
>JAICSZ010000411.1 GCA_025936615.1 Pedococcus sp.
CACCGGCACCAACGGCAAGACGACGACCTCACGCATGATCGCCCACATCTTCAAGGGCATCGGGCGCAAGGTCGGCATGACCTCCACCGACGGCATCGTCATCGACGAGCGGCTCGTCTACCGCGCCGACGCCTCGGGTCCCCGGTCCGCTCGCATGGTCCTGCAGAACCCACGGGTGGACTTCGCCGTGATGGAGGTGGCCCGTGGCGGCATCCTGCGCGAGGGACTCGGCTACGACCGCAACGACGTCGCCGTCGTCACCAACGTCGCACCCGACCACCTGGGCATGAAGGGCATCGACACCCTCGAGCAGCTCGCCGACGTCAAGGCCGTGATCGTCGAAGCGGTCCCTCGTGACGGGTTCGCGGTCCTCAACGCGGACGACCCGCTGGTGCGCAAGATGCGGCGGCGCTGCTCCGGCAGCATCGTGTGGTTCTCGCTCGAGCCACCCGGCAGCAAGGTCCGCGAGTTCATCGAGGACTACTGCCGTCGCGGCGGCCGGGCTGTGGTCCTCGAGCCCACCGAGCGTGGCGACATGATCGTCATCAAGCACGGTCGCCGGTCCATGCAGCTGGCCTGGACGCACCTGCTGCCGTCGACCTTCGGCGGCACGGCTCGCTTCAACGTCGCCAACGCCATGGCGGCTGCGGGTGCCGCCTTCGCCGCCGGAGCCGGCCTGCACGAGATCCGCCAGGGCCTGCGGACCTTCACCACGAGCTACTACCTGTCCCCCGGCCGGATGAACCTGGTCAGCGTGCACAACGTCGACGTGTTCGTCGACTACTGCCACAACGCCCCCGCCATGAAGGTGCTCGGCGACTTCGTCGACCGCTACGCCGACCAGAAGGCCGGCCAGTCCGACCTCGGCAAGCTCTCCCGGATCGGCATGGTGTCCACCGCCGGTGACCGCCGCGACGACGACATGCGCGAGCTGGGCGCCGTCGCCGCGCACCACTTCGACGTGGTCGTCGTGCGCGAGGACGAGCGGCTCCGCGGGCGCCGGCGCGGTGAGACCGCCGCGTTGATCGCCGAGGGTGCCAAGACGGAGATGGCCAAGGATGGCGTGCGCTGCCGACAGGTCGAGGTCGTGCTCGACGAGGGCGACGCGGTGCGGCACTGCATGGCCCGTGCGAACCCCGGGGACGTGGTCGTGCTGTGCGTCGACAAGCACGCCGAGGTGCTCGCCGAGCTCGAGCGCCTCACCAGCTCGGCACAGGCGGGCACCCACGCCGACGACCTGGCCGGCGACCCCGACCTCGACCCGGCGGAGCTGCGCGTGGAGGCGGAGGCGGCCGGCGACGAGGCGGCTGCCGCCGAGGCGGTCGAGGCGGACACCCCCACGCCCTGAGCCCGGTCACCGCGGGGGTGCGCCCCGACGGCGACAGTGGCGCAGTTCTCGTCAAGTGGCGCTGTTGCGCCAGCGCCGCTCGACGACGACTGCGCCAGTGTGGGGCCGCGCCGGGCCTGACGTTGCGAGGTATGCCGCGTGGTCACGCCGGTGGGAGCGTCGAGGTGCGGGGTGGCGGGCCCAGAAGCGCGCGTTGCCATGCCCCGCCCGCGCGCCGCCCCACGCGACCCACCTGCTCAGGTGGGGCTCAGCGCGAACGCAGCTCCGCGGCATACCGGTGCAGTGCCTCGCGGTAGCTCAGGGAGTCCTCGTCGCCCGCGTGGTGGAGCAGCACGTCGACCAGGTCGGCCACCGCCCTGGTGGCCTCCCCGCTGTCCACGCCCGCCAGTGCCCTGAACGACTCCACGGCAATGCTTCCCGGGCGCTCGGCAGCCAGCTCGGTGAGGAGGGAGTAGGCGAGCCCCGCCTGTCCGGTGACGCGCAGGCTGGAGGCCAGCTGGATCCGGGCCCGGTGCCGGTGCGGCTCGCGCAGGCCCGCTGCGAGCGACTCGCGGTAGAGCGCGATCGCCTCCTGCTCCCGGCCGGCGGCGTCGAGCGCGCTCGCGTGCTCGTAGACGAGCCGGGAGTCACCTGGGTACTCCCTGCGCAGCCCGGCGGCGGCCTCGACGCGGGCCTGGTCGTCCTCGAGGTCCCACAGCTCGGCGATGGCCGGCTCGAGCTCGTGCTCGCCCCGGGCCGCCACGACCTTGCGGCGCACGTCCTCGGGGCTGTCCGACGTCGCCCCCTGCTCGGCCAGCCAGGCGGACACCTGGCTGCGCTCGGCGTGGCACATCAACGCGACCACGTCCCCGTCGGCAGCCGACGGCACCAGCGCCTGCAGGCCGGCGAGCTCGGTCTCGTGGGAGTCGATGTCGGCCACCCCCGCCCTGGCCAGGCCCACCCGCAGGTGTCCCTCGAGGTCGGACATGGTGCGGCCGCGCAGGTAGTGCGCCTTGTGCGCCGCCACGACGTGGTCGGCCCGAAGCCCCGCGATCTCGCCGATCGCCTCGAGCAGGTCGTCCGTGCGGTCGCCGGCGAGCCCGAGCCCGAGGTGGACCCGACCGCCCGGGGCGACCAGGCCGTGCGCGACGTCGAGGAGCGCGTCGAGGCCCGCCTCGTTGTGGGCCAGGTCGACGATGACGGTGATGGCCGAGCCGTCCTCACGGGTCAAGGTGTAGGTGTTCATCCGCCCCGGGTTGAGCCGGTCGTCGGGGGCGAAGGTCCGCAGGCCCTGCACCACCGCCGCGCGGGGCAGGCCCAGACCGAGGGCCGCGGCCGTGGCGGCGAGCGCGTTGGCGATGTTGTGCTTCGACAGGCCCGA
>JAICSZ010000251.1 GCA_025936615.1 Pedococcus sp.
CGGATCGAGACCTTGGCGCGTGCTGTGGGCACGAGGGTGTTCGAGGACCTCTCGACGGTGGGTGCGTCGATGCCGATGACGGTCGCCGTCGGCTTGGCCCAGATCCGCTCGAGCAGGCTCCCCGTGCCGATGGTCTGCACGCCGTCGAGGAGGCCGGACTCCTGGCGAAGCCGGTCCTCGTCGAAGTCGAGGTCGCTGGCCGTGCCGGACTTCAGGCCGGGGACGGCGACGTCACCGGCGTCGTCGTGGAGTGAGGCCAAGGTGCGGATGAGCGGGGTGATCGCGTCGGGCACAGCGCCGCCGAACATGCCCGAGTGGACTCCGTGGTCGAGCGTGGTCACCGTGACGACGACGCGGATCAGGCCGCGCAGCGTGGTGGTGAGCGCCGGCTCGCCGATGGCCCAGTTGGTCGAGTCGGCCAGCACGATGGCGTCGGCACGCAGCTTGTCGCCGTGCCGCTGCAGGATCGTGGCCAGCGAGTCCGACCCGATCTCCTCCTCACCCTCGACGAAGACCGTGACACCGACGGGCAGGGTGCCCTGGTGGGCTCGCAGCGCAGCGACGTGCGCCATGATCCCGGCCTTGTCGTCGGCGGCCCCACGGCCGTACAAGCGCCCGTCGCGCTCGGTCGGCTCGAACGGCGGGCTGTCCCAGTCCCTGTCCTCCCCCGGGGGCTGCACGTCGTGGTGTGCGTAGAGCATCACCGTGGGCGCACCCTGCGGCCCGTCGACGTGTCCGACCACCGCGGGCCTGCCGCCCTCGCGGACGATCTCCACCTCGAGACCCTCGGCGCGCAGCAGCGCGGCGGTCGCCTCGGCGCTGGCCTCGACGTTGGCCTGGTCGAAGGCGTCGAGCGAGACGCTGGGAATGCGGGTCAGTGCCTCGAGGTCACGACGCAGGTCCGGCATCAGCCGGGCCACGGTGTCCTTGAGGGCGGCGATCTGGTCGGGGTTCAGGACGTCGTCGGTCACGCAGCCGACCCTAGTGCGCGGAACCTTTTGGGGTGCAGGGGTGACCCATGGCCCCCTCCTGGGCCCCCGAGGCCCGGGAGGGGTCCGGGGCGCGATTCAGGGGAAGGCCGCCACGCGGCATACAGTTGGCCCGTGTTCGGACGCAGCAAGACCATCAACGACGAGCAGGAGGCCGCGCTCGATCGCGCCCCGCGCGAGGGCGCCAAGAACCGGCCCACGCCCAAGCGGCGCGACCAGGAGGCCGCGCGCAAGCGCCCACTGGTCGAGACCGACCGCAAGGCAGCGCGCGACCGCGACAAGGTCGCTCGCCGCGAGGCGCTGGCCAGGCAGCGGCAGGCGATGGTCACCGGCGACGACAGCAACCTGCCGCCGCGGGACAAGGGCCCTGCGCGGCGCTACATCCGCGACTACGTCGACGCCCGCTGGAACCTCGGCGAGTTCCTCCTGCCCGTGATGATCATCGTGCTGGCGATCTCGTTCATTCGCGTGCCGTGGGCCTTTGCGATCGTCTCGATCGGCGTCTACGGCCTGCTCCTGGCGGCGGCCATCGACAGCTTCCTGATGTGGCGTCGACTGCGCACCCGCCTCGTCGCCAAGTTCGGCGCCGACCACGTCGGGCGTGGCCTCGGGATGTATGCCGCGATGCGCTGCTTCCAGATGCGGCGGATGCGGATGCCGCGCCCCCTCGTCAAGCGCGGCGAGTACCCCGGCTGACCGAAGGAGCGCGGAGAATGGCTCGGATCTCGGTCCTCGGAGGGACTGGCTACGGCGGGGGTGCCGTGGTCCGCGAGGCGGCACGACGTGGCCACGAGGTGGTCGCCGTCAGCCGCGGCGTCCCCCAGTCGCCGGCGACCGGCGTCAAGTACGTGAGGGGGTCGGTGCTCGACCCCGACGTGCTCCGGCCGGTCGTGGCCGAGGCGGACGTGGTGTTCGAGGCTCTGTCGCCACGCGGGGACATGGCCGGCAAGGTGCAGGGCGTCTTCGCCGACCTCGTCGCACTGGCGCAGCAGGGCGGAGCTCGTCTTGGTGTGCTCGGCGGCGCCTCCTCACTCCTGGTGTCCGCGGACGGCCCGCGCCTGCTCGAGGTCGAACCCGTCGCGCCCGAGGTGCTGCCGGAGGTGCAGCTGGGGATCCACAAGCTGGAGATGCTCAAGGAGTCCTCCGAGGCGTTGGACTGGTTCTACGTGAGCCCCGCTGCGGAGTTCGGTGCATGGGTGCCGGCTGCCGAGACTGGGCACTACCGCAGCTCTGACGACGTGCTGTTGCGCGGCCCGGACGGCCGGTCGGAGATCTCGGCGGCTGACCTGGCGATCGCCGTGCTGGACGAGATCGAGCGACCGACCCACCGCCGTCGCCGTTTCCACGTCGCTCACTGACGGGCTCGCCCGACCCGGGCGAGGGAGCACTCGCGAACGGGATCGCTCGCGGACTGATCGGGAATAGCGCCGTGGGTGCCCGCCGCTGCACCCGAGGTGAGCGACCACACCCCTGCCATCTCCGTCCTCGACCTCGTGCCTGTCCGCAGCGACCAGAGCACCGCGGACGCCCTTGCCGCCACGCGCGAGCTCGCCCGGGTGGCCGACGGGCTCGGCTTCCGCCGGTACTGGCTGGCCGAGCACCACAACATGCCGGCGGTGGCTGCGACCAACCCGCCGGTGCTCGTCGCGATGGTGGCGGCGGCAACCGGGCGCATCCGGGTCGGCTCCGGCGGCGTGATGCTGCCCAACCACGCGCCGCTCGTCGTCGCCGAGCAGTTCGCCCTGCTCGAGGCGGCACACCCTGGGCGGATCGACCTCGGCATCGGACGGGCGCCCGGCACCGACCCGGTCACCGCGTGGGCGCTGCGACACGGCGGTGGCGGCGTGGACGACGACGCGGTTGCCCGCTTTCCCGAGTACGTCGACAACATCACGTCGATGCTCTCGCCCAGCGGCGTGGGGCTCCGCCTGGCCACTGGGACGCATGTGCTCCGGGCGACGCCGCACGCGACATCGACGCCGGGCGTGTGGCTGCTGGGGTCGTCCGACTACTCGGCGCGGCTGGCGGCTCAGAAGGGGCTGCCGTACGTCTTCGCGCACCACTTCTCGGGCCGCGGGACGGCTGAGGCGCTGGCGCTGTACCGGGACCACTTCCAGCCCTCAGCGGACCACCCCGAGCCGCGGACCTTCCTGACCGTCAACGCCGTCGTGGCACCCACGCGAGAGGAGGCGGATCGGCTCGCGTTGCCGAACCTGCGCTCGATGATCGCGCTGCGGACCGGGCAACCACTGCACGCACAGCAGCTGGTGGAGGAGGTCGAGGAGAGCGGCGACCTCGACGGCGCCCGTGGCGACCTGGCCCAGCAGATGCTGGACCGCTGGGTGGTCGGCACGCCCGAGTCGGCGGGCGCGCAGGTGCGCGAGCTGGCCGCCACCTTCGGTGTCGACGAGGTGATGGTCCACCCGGTGGCCGGTGCCCTGCGTGGCACGCCGGCCGATCGGTCCCCCGGCCGTGAAGAGACCCTCCGCCTGCTCGCTGCGGCGCTGGCCTGACGCCGCGTGTCCGCGGCCCGTCCCAAGCGGAGCAGCACTGCTCAGCTCAAGGGAGCACCGTCGCGCAGACCGCTAGCCGAGGAGCGCGGTCATGCGTATCGAGACCAGCACGCCCGGGAGCTCGACGCCGAGCCTCGCCACGTACCGCGTGGGTGACCCGGAGGGGAACCAGCGCGCGTACTCCTCGTTCAGCCCGGCGAAGTCCGATGAGTCGGCCAGCAGGACGCCGACCTCGACCACGTCGTCCAGCGTGGCACCGCCCGCCTCGAGGATGGCGTGGCAGTTTTGCAGGGCTTGCCGGGTCTGGAGCTCGATGGTCTCCCCCGCGAGCGAGCCCGAGTCGGGGTCGATCCCCACCATGCCGGAGACGAAGACGTTCTGCCCCGCCCGGACGCCCTGGCTGTACAGCGGCGAGCTCGGCGCGTGAGGGGTCGTGATGATCTGTCGTGGCATGGCTGTCTCGTCCCTGTGCTCGCCGGCCTGTTGCCGGGTAGCGTCCCAGCCCCGGGGCGCCGCCGACCAGTGCTCCCGGCCTGCGACCGTCTCGGACCGGTTCTCGGCTCCGTGGGACCTTCAGCCGATCTCGACGCTCGGGTGGTACCGGCGGACCCGGTGGAGGGTGTTCTGGTCGGTGTGGTGCATCTCCGTTCCGGTGGCCGAGAGCCTGAGGAGCAGGTCCGAGGTGTAGCTGAACGTGCCGTCGTCGTTGAACGTGAAGGTGCTGGTGAAGTCCTTGATCTCTGCACGCTGCATCAGGTAGCGGTTCTGCAGGATGCCGTATGACGGATCTCCGGGCTTGGCGTCGAAGTGGAGCACCCGGTCGCGCGGCTTTGCGTC
>JAICSZ010000279.1 GCA_025936615.1 Pedococcus sp.
CGGCCCAGGGGAAGTTGGGCTGGACCTTGGCGAGCGCAGCAACAGCGTCGATCGGGAGCTGGCCGGGGCCGAGGGGGTTGTCCGGGTGGCCCTGCATGTCCTGGATGGCGCCGTAGGTCCACTCGCCCTTGTCGTTCTTGTAGCAGCGCGTCGCGCCGTAGTAGGCCTCGGAGTGCGGGACGGTGATCCACGGAGTCGCCGATCCACCGACGGTGTAGGCGCCCTTGGACATCTCCTCGTACATGTTCTTCATCGTGTAGCCGGAGATGTCGACGCCGGGCTTGCCGTCGGGGCCGGTGAGGTCCGGCCGCACCCGCTCGGTGATGCCCTCAGAGGTGTAGAGCATCGTGTTGTAGTGCTCGGAGGAGAAGTCCGGCACCCACATCGAGTTGTTGTCCTTGAGCTCGGAGCCCGCCGGGTTGGGGATGTTGTTGTGTTTCGGCCCGTTCTGCAGGGAGCCGGGCACGCAGGTGTCTGAGCTGAAGCCGTCCGGCACCATCGAGCCGGTGAAGTCGTCGTTCGCCTGGTCGTTGAACTCGACGAGGATGGTCAGGAGCTTGGCCTCCTGCATCGACTTGGCCGACTTGTAGGGCCGCTTGAGCTCCTTGGGGTTCTTGCCGGTCTTGATCGACTCGGCCTCGAGCTTGGCCAGCTGCCGGGCGGCGACCGGGTTGCCCTGGGAGTGCTTGCGGTCGTAGGCGGCGGCCTTCTCGAGGGCGCTGAGTGCCTGCTTGGTGGCCTTCGTCGCGCCACCCTTGGACAGGGGGACGTCGCGCTTGGACGCCGCCTCGGCGCGTGGTGCGACGGTGTTCAGGTAGTAGCTGCCCTGGGTGTCGGCAGCGGGAACGCTGGCCGGCGACGGTGCCGCTGCCACTGACGCCGAGGTGCTGGCGGCGGCGAAGCCGGCAGCGACCAAGGCGGCAGCAGGCACCACCGCAGTGGCCCGGAGTCGTGACCCCGTGATCCTGCGATTCATGTGCATCCCTTCGTTGTCCCGTGGGTGCGGCCACGGGGCGTCCTGACCCCTTCGTCAGGACGCAGTGCTCGGCATCCTTGCGGGCGAGCGCCCTCTTGTGAAGGTCTCAAGGGGTGAGACTTTGCGGAGGTCGGCCTCCGGGCGCGCGCCGGGGACAGGGGTGCCGCGCGACCTGACACAATGGCGCGCGCAACCGGCACGGCGCACATCTGCGACCAGCCGGCGAGGGCCTGTAGCTCAGTTGGCAGAGCACCGCGTTTACACCGCGGGTGTCGTCGGTTCGATCCCGGCCGGGCCCACGTGACCCCAACCCTCGCCGACGTCGTCGCGGTCCTCGAGGACCTCTACCCGCCGGGCACGGCCCAGTCCTGGGACCAGGTCGGGCTCGTGTCGGGCGACCCGGGCCAGCAGGTTGACCGGGTCCACTTCGCCGTCGACCCGACGCTGGCCGTCATCGAGGAGGCTCGAAGCCTGGGTGCCGACCTGCTGGTGACGCACCACCCCTTGCTGCTGCGCGGCATACACAGCGTCGCCACCACGGGCGCCAAGGGAGCCAGCGTCACCGCCCTCGTCGTCCACGACATCGCCCTCTATGTCGCCCACACCAACGCCGACGTGGCCACCCCCGGCGTCAACGACGCGCTCGCGGCGGCATGCGGGCTCGTCGACGTGGAGCCGCTCGCCGTGGTCGAGGGGCAGCCGCTGGGTCGGGTCGGGCGGCTCGGGTCACCGGTGTCACTGGCCGGCTTCGCGCAGGCCCTGTATGCCGCCCTGCCGCACGCCGCAGGCGGGCTGCGGGTGGCTGGGCCGCCGGACGCGATGGTCGAGCGTGTGGCGGTGATGGGCGGGGCAGGGGACGACATGTTCGACCACGTCCGGTCCTCACGGGCGGACGTCTACGTGACTGCCGACCTGCGCCACCACCCCGCACTGGAGGCTCGCGAGGAGGCCCGCGGTGGCACCCCGTTCCTCGTCGACGCGGGCCATTGGGCCACGGAGTGGCTGTGGCTCGCGGGCGCGGAGCGGGCGCTGCGCGAATCGCTTGCAGCCGCAGGACATGAGGCGTCTAGGGTGGAGACCCACATCTCAACACTGCGCACGGACCCGTGGGACTTCACCGTCGGGGCCGTGCCACCCCAAGGGCCGTCCGAGGCCAGCACTGGAGGAACGTCCTGAAAGCCGACCCGTCCCGTCAGTGGCGACTGCTGGACCTGCAGGCGATCGACACCCGGCTCGACCAGATCGCCCACGCCCGCACCCACCTGCCGCAGCTGGCCGTGCTCACCGAGCTCGAGCAACGGGCAGCTGGCCTGGAGTCCGACCTGGTCCGCGCGCAGACGGCCCTCGGGGACGTGCAGCGCGAGGTCGCCAAGGCCGAGGCCGACGTGCAGCTGGTCCGAGACCGCTCCGCCCGGGACCACAGCCGGCTCGACGCCGGCACCGGCAGCGCCAAGGACCTGCAGGCGATCTCGCACGAGCTGCAGTCCCTGGCCCGACGCCAGTCCGAGCTCGAGGACGTGGAGCTCGAGGTGATGGAGCGGGCCGAGGCGGCTGAGGCGGAGGTCGGCCGGCTCACAGCCGAGCGCTCGGCCGTGGGGAACGAGGTCGACGAGGTAACTGCCACGCGTGACGCCGCGCTCGCCGACCTCGACGCCGAGGCGAGGCAGGTCGGGGCGCCTCGGGCGGACATCGTGGCCGGGGTCGGTGAGGACCTGGTGGCGCTCTACGAGAAGATCCGGGCCAACAGCGGGGGGCTCGGCGCGGCGGCGTTGCGCCAACGTCGCTGCGGCGGCTGCCAGCTCGAGCTCAACAACGTCGACATGTCGCGCATCAAGGCGGCTCCCGAGGACGAGGTGCTCCGCTGCGAGGAGTGCCGCCGCATCCTCGTGCGCACTGCCGAGTCGGGGCTCTAGACCGGTGGGTCGCTCGCTCGTCGTCGAGGCCGATGGCGGGTCCCGCGGGAACCCGGGCGTCGCGGGCTGGGGAGCCCTGGTCCGCGATGCCGCCTCCGGGACGGTGCTGTGGGAGGGCGCGGCCCCTCTCGGGACGGCGTCCAACAACGTCGCCGAGTACTCCGGCCTGATCGCCGGGCTGGGCGCCGCGCTTCGCCTCGACCCGGCCGCCGACGTCGAGGTCCGGATGGACTCCAAGCTGGTCGTCGAGCAGATGGCCGGCCGGTGGAAGATCAAGCACGCGGACATGCGGCGGCTGGCGCTGCAGGCCCGCGACGTGGCGGCGCAGCTGTCCGCCGCCGGGGGGTCGGTGTCGTTCACCTGGGTGCCCCGCGAGCAGAACAAGGCGGCCGATGCGCTCTCCAACGCCGGCATGGACGGGCGCACCGTCGACCGCATGCGCGGGTCGGCCGACGACGCGGAGGTCGAGAAGGCTGTCGAGGAGATCATCGACCCGACACCCGAGGACGTGCCGCTGCCCCCGGCCCCCGGCCCCGACCTCGGTATGCCGACCCGAATCCTGCTGATCCGCCACGGCGTCACCGAGTTCACCGAGGCCGGCCGCCTGGACGGCCGTGGGGGAGCGGACCCCTCGCTCACCGAGACCGGCCGCACCCAGGCCGCGGCAGCGGCGCGCGCCACGGCGCACCTGCTCGCGGGGACCCCTGCGCGCGTGGTGACCTCGAGCCTGGCCCGCGCAGTGGAGACCGGCGCCATCGTCGCGGCGACGGTCGGCGCCACGCCCGAGCCGGACCCGGACTGGGACGAGCAGGGGTTCGGTGACTGGGACGGAGCCGCTGTCGCCGACCTGGTGCGCGACCACCCGCAGGAGCTGGCAGCTCTCCGCGCCGACCCGGCATACGCCCGGCCCGGGGGCGAGACGCACGAGGAGATGGTGCGGCGGGTCGTCGCCGCCTTCGAGCGTGCCGTCGCCGCCGGCGGCGTCACGGTCGTGGTGTGCCACCGCAAGCCGATCATGGCGGTGCTGGCGCACCTGCTGAAGATCCCGCACGAGACGGTGTGGCGCCTCGCCGCGGCACCGGGGTCGCTGACGGCGGTGGAGGTGTGGGCCGACGGGAACGCCTCGGTGGCCTTCACGAACCGCACCTGACCCCACATGGTGGACTGGTCGTCTCGCCATGTGGCGCCGACGCCTACGCTGGGCGCCATGACCTACGCGGGTGACGTCCAGCCCCAGGAG
>JAICSZ010000019.1 GCA_025936615.1 Pedococcus sp.
CCGCGCAGGTGGGTGTCGGTCACGAGCCGGCACAACGCGGCATACCCCACTCCTGCGGGCAGTCCGGCCGCTCGCCCTCGGGCGAGGACGGTGACCCGCGGGTGGCGGGGGTCGCGCGTGGCACCACCACGCGCCGGGGTGCGCCGGTATGCCGCGTCGGCGCCACCGCGCGCCGGCTTCGGCCGGGACTGGGACTCCACCGCGAGGTCGACGCCGAGGACGGGCGAGATGCCGGCGGCAGTGGCGGCCACGACGAACCGGACCGCGCCGTAGAGGCCGTCGCGGTCGGTGAGCGCCAGCACCGGCTGGCGGTGCTGGGCAGCGCGCTCGACCAGCGCCTCGGGGGTGGCGGTGCCGTAGCGCATCGAGAACCCGGAGGCGACGTGGAGGTGGGCGAAACCGGTCATGGCGAGGCCGAGGCGGGCATTGAGGTTGGCGTTGAGGTGGGCATCGCGGCGGGCAGCAGGAGGTCGTGGTGGCGGGACGCCGGCAGGCCCAGGCTCGCGCGGACGAGGTCGAGGAAGGTCTCGGCCTGGCGCAGCAGGTCGTCGGCCTCGCGGGTGCCGGGGGTGCCGGTGCGGCGGGTCGCGGTGCCGAAGAACCCGGCCCACTCGGCGAGCTCGGGCGCGACTCCCGGCAGCACCGCCCACAGGCTGCGCGGACCGGAGGCGCTGCCCGTGGTGCGGGCGGCGACGAGCGCGGCCGCGGCCCGCAGGGCACCGAGCCGGGCGTGCTGGTGGCGCTGGTCGACCTCGCGGCTGTGGCACGCCGCGAGCAGCGAGGCCTCGGCGCGCTCGAGCAGCTCGAGGACCGCCGTGGCGCCGGCGGTCTGGAGGGACTGCGTGGTCGGGGTTGCGGGGGTGGGCGCGGTTGCGGGTGCGGTGGGCGCGGCTGCGCGGGTGGTGGGCGCGGCTGCGCGGGTGGTGGTTGTCATCGGTGGCACCTCAGTCCGCGACCCGCAGCAGCCGCCACGACCGGTCACCCTCGATGCCGTCAGCCACGGCACCGAGGTCGTAGACCCCCACCCCGGCGAGCCGTCCGGGGCTGGCCTCGACCCGCCACACCTGCCGCTCGCGGGCGTCGGTGAGCACGTCGGTCCCCTCGCGGGCGTCCCGCCACCAGGCCCGGCGCTCCTGCCAGTGGTCGAGCACCGCGCGCACGACGTAGAGCCGGCCACGCCACACGAACGCCTCCGGCTGCGGGTCGTCCGCGCGGACCTCGATGGACTCTTCGTACCGGCGCACCACGAACGGGCTCCTTCCAGGGCACAGGGGCATGGAGAACTGAGGGCTCCGGCCCCGCGGACGCGGGCGGGGTCGAGGCGCCTGCTGCGCAGGGGCCGGAGCCCGTGGGGTCCGCGGCGACGTCACCACGGCGTGGGGCCGTGGGCTGGCCGGTGGCGGAGCCCTTTGTCGATCGAACCTCAGCCTTCGAACATCAGTTCGACTTGACGCTACGCTACACCCCGGGCCGGACAGCCCGTCAAGCCCACCGGCCGCATGGTCAACAGACCTGAACGCCCCTAGTCTGCGGTCATGTCCTCGCAGGGTGCGCCGCCTGCACCACCACCCGCTCCGCAGGGCCCGGACCTGGCTGCCCACCCGGCCGTCCGGCGGGTGCTGGCCGCCTTGGCCGTCCACCACGTCGTTCCCGAGGTCGTCACCCTGCCCGACGCCGTCCGCACCGCGGCCGCCGCGGCCAGCGCCCTGGGCGTCACCCCGGCCGAGATCGCCAACTCGCTGATCTTCCGGGCCCACGGCGACGACGGCCAGACCACTCCCCTGCTCGTGCTCACCTCCGGTGCCCACCGGGTCGACCTGGTCAAGGTGGCCGAGCTGGTCGACGGCCTCGACCACGTCGAGCGGGCCAACGCCGACTTCGTCCGCGACACCACCGGCTTCGCGATCGGCGGGGTGGCTCCGGTCGGCCACACCAGCCCGGTGCAGACCCTTGTCGACGTGTCGCTGAGCCGCTACCCCAGTGTCTGGGCCGCGGCGGGGCACAGCCACACCGTCTACAGGACGACCTACGAAGAGCTCCTGCGCGTCACCGGCGGCCACGCCATCGAGGTCGCCTGATCTCGGCGGCGCTCACTCATGATTTGCATGGGACAGCGCCGCGACCCGGTCCGCGTCGTCGCCTACAGGTCGAGGTTGCGGTGGACGTCCAGGGTCGCCGTGGAGCGGTTCATCGTGATGAAGTGCAGGCCCGGGGCTCCCTCGGCCAGCATCCGCTGGGCCAGCTCGGTCGCGATCTGCACCCCCACCTCGCGGGTCGCTGCCGGGTCGTCGGCCACCGTCTCGAGCCGGGACACCACGGCCGGCGGCAGCGGGGTCCCCATGAGCTGGGACATCCGGGCCACCTGCTTGAAGTTGGTGACCGGCATGAGCCCGGGCGAGATCGGCAGGCCGGGCCGCCGTTCGGCCACCCGGTCGCGCAGCCGCAGGTAGGCCTCGGCGTCGAAGACCATCTGGGTGATCGCGAAGCTGGCCCCTGCGTCGGCCTTGCGCACCAGCACCTCGACATCG
Organism: Pedococcus sp.; assembly: GCA_025936615.1. The sequence continues at coordinate 2,529 of JAICSZ010000019.1, forward strand.
TGGTCGAGGTCCGGCGAGGACGGGTGGACGTCGGGGAACGCCGCGACGCCGATGGTGAAGCTGCCGAGCGGGCGGATCAGCTCGACCAGGTCGGTGGCGTGGTTGAGCCCCTCAGGGTGGGCCACCCACTCCCCGCCCGGGTTCCCGGGCGGGTCGCCCCGCAGGGCGAGGATGTTGCGGACTCCATTCGCGGCATACAGCCCCACCACCTGGCGCAGGGCCGCCACGGAGGCGCCCACGCAGGTGAGGTGGGCCAGCGGGGTCAGGGTGGTCTCGAGGGCGATCCGCTCGGTCACCCGCACGGTCCGGTCCTGGTTCGACCCACCGGCGCCGTAGGTCACCGACACGAACGCCGGACGCACCGACTCCAGCCGCCGGATCGCGTCCCACAGCAGCGCCTCGCCGGCGTCGTCCTTGGGGGGGAAGAACTCGAAGCTCACCGACGGCGTCGGGGAGGCGAGCATGCCCGGGATCGACCGGGTCAGCTGCGCCGGTCGTTCCAGTCGCGAGGGCTGCCCGGATGCCATGGCGGTGAGACTAGTCGAGCGGCCACGCCGTAGGCTCAGGGCCATGACCAGCCCGCTCGACGCCGCGCGGCTGCGCGAGCGCGTGCAGTGCTGTGTCGACGACGTGCTGGCCCGCGAGTCGGGGGTGCTCGCCGAGGTGGGTCCGGACGCCAGCGAGCTGCTGGACGCCGTCGCCCGGCTGCTCACCGGCGGCAAGCGGCTACGGGCGGCCTTCCTCTACTGGGGCTACCGTGCGGCCGGCCAGCCGGACTCCGACGCGGCGGTCACCGCGGCCAGCGCGATGGAGTTCTTCCAGGCGGCGGCCCTGATCCACGACGACGTCATGGACGACAGCGACACCAGGCGGGGCATGCCCTCCGCGCACCGCTCCCTCGCCGCCCGCCACGAGCGCGAGGCGTGGGCCGGCGACGCCGGCCGGTTCGGGGTCGCCGGGGCGATCCTCGCGGGCAACCTGTGCCTCAACTGGTGCGATGACCTGTATGCCGGGTGCGGCCTCCCGGCCGAGCACCTGGTTCGCGCCCGGCCGGTGTTCGACACCATGCGCACCCAGCTGATGGGCGGGCAGTTCCTCGACGTGGTCGAGTCGGCGAGGTCGTGGGACGGCGTGCCGACGCCCGAGCGGGTGGCGCGGGCGGCCCACGTGATCCGGTTCAAGAGCGCCAAGTACACCGTGGAGCACCCGCTGCTCATCGGGGCCACGGCGGGCGGGGCCGGCACGGACGACCTCGCGGCGCTGTCGCACTACGGCCTCGACCTCGGACAGGCGTTCCAGCTGCGCGACGACCTGCTCGGGGTGTTCGGCGACCCGGTCGCGACCGGCAAGCCGGCCGGCGACGACCTGCGTGAGGGCAAGCGGACGGTGCTCGTCGCCCACGCACTCGCCGGAGCCGACGAGCCCGGTCGCCTGCTCATCGAGACTCGGCTGGGCGACCCGGCGCTCGACGGGGCGACCGTCGAGCAGCTGCGCGAGGCCATCGTCGCCAGTGGTGCGGTGGACGCGGTGGAGGCCGACATCGCCCGGCTCGTGGAGTCCTCGCGGATGGCGCTGAAGCCGACCACCGGCCTTGCCCCCGACGCGGTCGACGTGCTCGACCAGCTCATCGACAGCGCCACCGCCCGCGACTACTGACCTCCCAGCACCCCGTTCACCAACCCTTGCTGGCAAAGGTTGCGGCAGGGGTCGTCAGAAGGCCTGTTCCATCGCGCGGCGGCGCACCTCGGTCTTGTACCCGGCGGCGAGGGCGTCCACGGGGGTCCCCTCGCCCGGCAGTGTCGGGTCCGGGGTGAACAACCAGCGCAGCAGCTCCTCGTCGTCCATGCCGCCGTCGGCGAGCACCGTGAAGGTGCCGCGCAGGTGACGCAGCACGCGCTCGTCCAGGAACTGCTCGGGCACCGACACCACCCGTCGCTCCCCCACCCGGGCGGACAACAGCTCGCGGTCCTCGAGCATCCGGCGCACGGCCGACAGCGGCACCGAGAGCCGCTCCGCGACGTCGGGAACCGTCAACCAGGACCTCACGAGGGTCTCGAGCGGGGCCTCGGTCGGGGTGGCGTCGTCCGCGGGTGGGTTCGTCACGGCACACAGCCTGCCCAGCCACCGCACGCAAATCAAATTACATCGATGTAAGTCAATGTGGTCGCGCTCACCGTGGTGTACCTTTCACACGAGCCACACCCGTCACACTGCCCACTCACGCATCGAAGGACGTCCGATGTCACCCGTGTTCGCCCCCGCTGCAGCTCCGACAGCCGCGACACATGTGCCCCTCGCGGTGGTCCACAAGGCCAAGCCAGCCCCGTGGGGCTGGGTCGCCTACACCGTGCGCGCGGGCGACACGCTCAGCGCCATCGCCACCCGCACGGCCACCACTCCTGCCGTTCTTGCGGCCCACAACCACCTGCGCGGTGGCGGCAACCACCTGTCCGTCGGCCAGCGGCTCTCGGTCCCACGCACCGCCGCCCAGCACCGCGCCGACGTCGCCCGCGCCAAGGCGGCCGCAGCGGCCCGCGCCGCGGCGATCCGGCGGGCCACCTACACGGTGCGCGGCGGCGACACGCTCAGCGCCATCGCCGCCAAGCGCGGCGTCACCCTGGCGGCACTCCTCAAGACCAACCGGCTGAGCACGCGCTCGGTCATCCACCCCGGGCAGAAGCTGCGCATCCCCGGCACCGCCGCGCGGGTCGGGGCCAGCCGCCCGGCAGCGACGCCCAAGGCCAGGGTGAGCACCACGAGCTACCGGGTCCGCAACGGCGACACCCTCAGCGCCATCGCCGCCCGAACGAAGACCCCGCTGCCCACGCTCTACTCGATGAACCGGCTCGGCCCGCGCAGCGTGATCCACCCCGGCCAGCGGCTCAAGGTGCGCGGCACCGCCCCGGCGAAGGCAGCCGCCCCCCGCACCGCGGCCTACACGGTCCGGGCCGGCGAGTCGCTCAGCGAGATCGCCGCGCGCACGGGCAGCACGGTGGCGGCCCTGGCCAAGGCCAACCACCTGCGCAACCCCAACCACCTCACCACGGGCCAGCGGCTGAGGGTCCCCGTCAAGGCGGCACCCAAGGCGACCAGCGCGAACACCTTCGCCGGTCGCACCTACCCCAGCTCCATCGTCAACGCCGCCAACCACAACCGCGCAGCCCTGGCCCGCACCGCGGTTCCCACCCGCGCCCAGACGCGGGCCATGATAATCACCACGGCCCGGCGCCACGGTGTCGACCCGAAGCTCGCGCTGGCCGTGGGCTGGCAGGAGTCCGGCTGGAACCAGCGGCAGGTCTCCGTCGCCAACGCCATCGGGGTGATGCAGGTCATCCCCTCCTCCGGCGAATGGGCGGCCCAGATGGCCGGCCGGAAGCTCAACCTCCTGAGCACGCAGGACAACGTGACCGCCGGGGTCGTGATCCTGCGCTCCCTGACCCGTTCCGCCAAGAACCTCGACCAGGCCATCGCGGGCTACTACCAGGGGCTCTACTCGGTCCAGAAGAACGGCATGTACGCCGACACCAAGCAGTACGTCAGGGCCATCAAGGCTCACCGGAGCCGGATGTAGGCGAGCGCCGCCCCGGCCACGCCTGTCCGAGAACCCCTCGAACACCTCCTACACTTTGCGGGTGTCTTCCGGTGTGACCGAGTCCCTCCAGGGGCGTGTGCTCGACGGGCGCTATCGCGTCCAGTCGCACATCGCCGATGGTGGGATGGCCTCGGTCTACCTCGCCCTCGACACCCGCCTGGACCGCGACGTGGCGCTGAAGGTGCTGCGCCGCGACCTCGCCCAGGACGAGGCCTTCGCGAGCCGGTTCCGTCGCGAGGCGCGCTCGGCAGCTCGCCTGTCCCACCCCAACGTCGTGGCCGTCTTCGACCAGGGCGAGGACGAGGGACTGATGTTCCTGGCCATGGAGTACGTGCCCGGCCAGACGCTGCGCGACGTCATCCGGGCGGAGGGGCCGCTCACTCCTCGGGCCGCCCTCGACGTCATCACCCCGGTGCTGCAGGCACTCGCCGCCGCGCACCGGGCGGGCATCATCCACCGGGACGTCAAGCCCGAGAACGTCATCCTGCGCGAGGACGACGGCACCGTGAAGGTCGCCGACTTCGGGCTCGCCCGGGCCGTCACCACGCAGACCAGCACCGCCTCGCAGACCGGGGTGCTCCTGGGCACCGTGGCCTACCTGTCCCCCGAGCAGGTGGAGCGGGGCATCGCCGACGCGCGCAGCGACGTCTACGCCGCCGGGCTGGTGCTGTTCGAGATGCTCACCGGCGCCAAGGCGTTCACCGGCGACACCCCGATCCACGTCGCCTACCAGCACGTCCACGGCTCGGTGCCCGTGCCGTCCTCCCGGGTCCGGACCGTGCCCACCGAGCTCGACGCGCTGGTCGCGCTCGCGACCGCTCGCGACCCCGACCAGCGCCCAGCCGACGCCGGGGAGCTGCTCGTCCAGGTGCGCCGATCACGGGCCATGCTCACCCCGGGCGAGCTCGACCGTCGCCCGGAGGGCGAGCAGGAGACCGCGGCCCGCAGTGCGAGCACCGTTGCCGTCGAGCCCACGAGCGCACTGCCGCAGGAGCCACGGCGCCGGGTCCCACCGGTGGCGCTCCCCGTCGACCACACACCGACCGAGCCCCCCGACAGGGCGCTCGAGGGTCGTGTGCTGCCGCCGGTCCCGGTCAACCGTCGACAGTCCGACGGCGGCGGGCGCGGGCCGTGGCGCTGGTTGTGGGCCGTCCTCGCGGTGGCGGTCATCGCCGGCGCCGCCGCATGGTGGTTCCTCTCCGGCCCCGGCTCACCCACCGTCGTGCCCAGCGGCCTCCAGGGGAAGACCTTCGCGCAGGCCCAGTCGGCCCTGCACACCGCCCACCTCGACGCGCAGGAGGTGGACTCCTTCAGCGAGACGGTCGCCAAGGGCAGGGTCATCTCGACCGACCCCGTCGCCGGTGCCCAGGTGCGTCGCGGCACCGACGTCGACGTCAACATCTCCAAGGGACCCGAGCGCTACGCCGTACCCGACGTGCTCAAGAAGTCCGCTGCCGAGGCGCGCGACCAGATCGCGGCCAACAAGCTCGCCGTCGGCACCACCAAGGAGGCCTACGACGAGTCGGTCGACGCCGGCCTGGTCGTCAGCACCGACCCCAAGGCCGGCACCGAGCTCAAGCGTGGCGACAAGGTCAACCTCGTGGTCAGCAAGGGCAGGCAGCCGATCAAGGTCCCGGACTACACCAACAAGCCGGCCGACGACGCGGTCAAGGGCCTCGGCGAGCTCGGCCTGAAGGTCGACGCGACCGAGCAGCAGAACAACGACACGGTCCCCAAGGGCAACGTGATCAGCCAGTCACCTCCTGGCGGCACCACGCTGTTCAAGGGCGACGAGGTCAAGCTCGTGGTCTCCAAGGGACCGGTGATGGTCAAGATCCCCGACGTCACGGGCAAGCAGGCAGATGAGGCCAGGCAGATCCTCGAGGGCGCGGGCTTCACGGTGGAGGAGAAGCGGGTCCTGGGCGGCGTCTTCGGCACCGTGCACCACACCGAGCCCGGGGCAAACACGGAGGCCCCGAAGGGGTCGACCGTGACCATGGTCATCGTCTAGGTGGGCGTCCGCTCCCTCCCTGCGGCTCGGCTGGCCACGCTGCTGCTCGTCTCGGTCACGGCGGTCTGGGGCTCGACGTTCTTCCTCATCCGGGACCTGGTCGCGCACGTCCCGTCGGCGGACTTCCTCACCGTGCGGTTCGCGATCGCGGCGGTCGTCATGGCGGCGGTGTTCCACCGCCAGACCCGTGCGCTGAGCCGCCGCGAGGTCCTCGTCGGGGTCGGGCTCGGGGTGCTCTACGGCGGCGCCCAGCTGCTCCAGACGGTGGGCCTGGAGCACACCGACGCCTCGGTGTCGGGCTTCGTGACGGGGACCTACGTCGTGCTCACGCCGGTCCTGGGCGCGCTGCTGCTGCGGGACCGGGTGCCGGGCACGACCTGGGTCGCGGTCGCCCTGGCCACGGCCGGGCTTGCCGTCCTCTCGCTCCGAGGCTTCTCGGTCGGCTTCGGCGAGGCCCTCACCCTTGCCGCCGCGGCGCTCTACGCGCTGCACATCCTCGGGCTGGGGCGCTACTCCACGTCTGCCTCTGCCACCGGCCTGGCGACCGTGCAGGCCTTCGTGATCGCCCTGGTCGCGCTGGTCGGCGCGGTGCCGGGGGGCATCACCCTCCCGCAGAGCGGTGGCCAGTGGACCTCGCTGCTCTACATGGCGCTGGTGGCCGGGGCGGTCGCGCTGTGGGCGCAGACGTGGGCGCAGTCGCACCTGCCCGCCACCCGCGCCGCGATCGTCATGACGATGGAGCCGGTGTTCGCCGCGTTCTTCGCGGTGCTGCTGGGCGGGGAGTCGCTCACCTCGCGGATGGTGCTCGGTGGCGGCCTCGTGCTCGCGGCGATGTACGTCGTGGAGCTGCTCGGCCGCCGCTCCCCGGGCTCCACGGAGCTGCTCCACCACGAAGTGGCCTGAGCTCGCGCGTCAGGCGCCGTCGGGGCCCTTCTCCAGCAACGGCGCCAGCGCAGCGACGGCTCGGTCCGTGCCCGCGTCGTCGACGTCGAGGTGCCAGACCAGGCGCACCGCGGTGCCGCTGACGGGATACAGCCGTATGCCGCGTGCGGCCGCCTGCTCGACGAACCCCGCGGGCGTCCAGCCGGCTCCCGCCACCTCGAGGACGACGATGTTCGTCTGCACGGTGGCGGGGTCGACCGAACCGGGCGCCGCCTCTGCGGCGGCCTCGGCGAACCGGCGGGCGCGCGCGTGGTCCTCCGCGAGCCGCTCCACGTGGTGCTCGAGCGCGTAGAGGCCGGCCGCCGCGAGGATGCCCACCTGGCGCATGCCGCCGCCGAACCGCTTGCGCCAGATCCTGGCCGCGGCCATCTGGTCGCGCGACCCCACCAGGACCGAGCCGACCGGTGCGCCGAGCCCCTTGGACAGGCACACGCTCACTGTGTCGAACAGGCTGCCGTAGGCATCGAGCGCGACCCCGGTGGCGACGTGGGCGTTCCAGACCCGGGCGCCGTCGAGGTGCATGGCGATGCCGTGGACCGAGGTGCCCTCGCGCAGCTTCTGGAGCTGGTCGAGCGGCTGGACCGTGCCCCCGCCGAAGTTGTGCGTGTTCTCCACCACCACGAGGCGGGTGTTCACCTGGTAGGCGCCGCCGTCCGGCACCATGAGGGACAGCGGCTGCGCCGCGTCGAGCAGCCCGTGGTCGGCCACCCACGAGCGGGCGGAGATGCCGGAAAGTGCTGCGGCAGCGCCCATCTCGGCCCGGAGCACGTGGGCCAGCGAGTCGGCCACCAGCTCCTCCCCCGGCTGGACGTGCAGCCGCAGGCCGAGCTGGTTGGCCATCGTGCCGCTGGGGGTGAACAGGCCGTCCTCGTGGCCCAGGAGCCCCGCGACCCGCTGCTCGAGCTCTCGAACCGTGGGGTCCTCGCCGAAGACGTCGTCGCCGACCGGTGCTGCGGCCATGGCCGCGCGCATCGCGTCGGTCGGTCGGGTGAGGGTGTCGGAGAGCAGGTCGACGAGGACTTCGGGCATGTCCGCAGCCTAGGCTCCGCCCCCGGCGGCTCAGTCCCTGGCCAGCATCTCGGCGACGAGGAAGGCGAGCTCGAGGCTCTGCTGGTGGTTCAGCCGCGGGTCGCACACCGTCTCGTAGCGCTTGGTCAGGTCGGCGTCGAGGATCTTCTCCGCGCCGCCGATGCACTCGGTGACGTCGTTCCCGGTGAGCTCCACGTGGATGCCCCCGGGGACGGTGCCCAGGCCCTGGTGCACCTCGAAGAAGCCACGCACCTCCTCGACCACGTCCTCGAAGTCGCGGGTCTTGTAGCCGCTGGAGGACTCGAAGGTGTTGCCGTGCATGGGGTCGCAGATCCAGGTGACCTGGGCGCCGGAGGCGGTGACCTTCTCCACCAGGGATGGCAGGGCGTCGCGCACGGTCCGCGCCCCCATCCGCGTGATGAAGGTGAGCCGGCCGGGCTCGCGGTCGGGGTCGACCTTGTCGATGAGCCGCAGCACGTCGTCGAGCTGGGCCGAGGCCGACAGCTTGACCCCGATCGGGTTGAGCACCTTGGACACGAAGTCGACGTGCGCGCCGTCGATGTCACGGGTTCGCTCCCCGACCCAGATGAAGTGCCCGCTGGTGTCGTAGAGCTCACCGGTGCGGCTGTCCACCCGCGTCAGCGGCCGCTCGTAGTCGAGCAGCAGCGCCTCGTGGCTGGCGAAGAACTCGGTGGTGCGCATGGCGTCGAAGTCGGCGCCACACGCAGCCATGAACTTCATCGCCTTGTCGATGTCCTTGGCGAGGCGCTCGTAGCGGCTGTTGGCGGCGTTGGCGACGAAGCCGCGGTTCCAGTCGTGGACGTGGCGCAGGTCGGCGAACCCGCCCTGGGTGAAGGCGCGCACGAGGTTCAAGGTGGCCGAGCTGGCGTGGTAGGCCTTGAGCAGCCGTTGCGGGTCCGGGGTCCGTGCGGCCTCGGTGAACCCGAAGTCGTTGACCATGTCGCCGCGGTAGGCCGGCAGGCGCACGCCCTCACGCGTCTCCAGTCCGCTGCTACGCGGCTTGGCGTACTGCCCGGCAATCCGGCCGACCTTGACCACCGGGACGGATGCGCCGTAGGTGAGCACGGCCGCCATCTGCAGGATCGTCTTGACCCGGTCCTTGATGTTGTCGGCGGTGGCGGCCGCGAAGGTCTCGGCGCAGTCGCCGCCCTGGAGCACGAACGCCTCTCCCCGGGCCGCGGCGGCCATCCGCGACTTGAGCACGTCGCACTCGCCGGCGAACACCAGCGGGGGGTAGGACCCGAGCTCGGCCACGGCGGTGGCCAGTGCAGCGGGATCCGGCCACTCCGGCTGCTGCGCAGCTGGGAGCTCGGCACCAGCCGCGAGGCTGGCGAGTACGTCGTGCGTGGGGCTCACCGCTCAAGGATAGGCGCGCGGCCGCGTGCCCCACCGTCCGGCCCGCATGCCGGGCAGGCTGCTCAGCGCAGGAGCAGGTTCAGGCCCACCGTGAGCAGGATGGACAGCAGGATCGAGGCCAGCACCATGGTCAGGCACCCGGCTGCACCGCCGAGGGGCCGGACATCGACGTTGCGGATCCGCATCTCATGCCTCCAGCGCGTCCAGCCCCTTGGCGATGGCGAACCTGGCCAGCTCGACCCGGTTGTGGAGCTGGAGCTTGCCGAGGGTGTTCTGGACGTGGTTCTGCACGGTGCGGTGGGAGATGAACAGCTGGGCCGCGATCTCCTTGGACGACATACCGGTTGCGACCAGCCGCAGCACCTCGGTCTCGCGCTCGGTGAGCTCTGGGATGGGGCGCGCCGGGTCAGTCTGCTCCTGGGTCGCCATCTTGCGGAACTCGCCGAGCACCAGTCCGGCCAGCCCGGGCGTGAAGACCGCCTCACCCCGGGCCGTGGCGTGCACTGCCTCGACGATCTCCTCGCGCGAGGCGGACTTGACGAGGTACCCGGTCGCCCCGGCCTTCACGGCCTCGAGGACGTCGCCCTGCTCCCCGCTGGCGGAGAGCACCAGGACCCGGGTCGCCAGCGACCCCAGTGCCTCGCACACCTCGTGGCCACGCATCCCGGGCAGGTTCAGGTCGAGGACGAGCACGTCGGGGCGGGTCGCCTTGGTGCGGTTGACCGCCGACGGCCCGTCGTCCGCGGTCGCGACGACCGTCAGCCCCGCGTCCGACAGGTCGCGGGCCACGGCGTGGCGCCACAGTGGATGGTCGTCGGCCACCACGACCGTGGTGGCCCGCTCCGGGGCAGCCGCCTGCTGATCGCTCATCGGTCTCCCTTCGGTGCGGTCATGGTGACCGTGACTCCCCCGCCGTCGCGGCTCGTGTACTCAGCATGCCCGCCCAGGTCGGCCAGCCGGCCCCGGATGCTCGAGGACGCGCCGAGCCGCCCAGCGGCGGCGGCCTCCTCGAGGCGACCGGCCGGCATACCCATGCCGTTGTCCCGCACCGTGACGG
>JAICSZ010000406.1 GCA_025936615.1 Pedococcus sp.
AGCACCCCCATCGCCGCACGCAGCTCCCCCCAGCGGTAGGGGCCGAGGGCATCGTCGTGGGCGGCGTCGAGGTGGGCGAGCTCTGGCGGGATGACCTCGCCCTCCTCGCCGAGGGTGCACGTGAGCAGGTGGGCGCCGCCCCGGCTGGCGTGGTGGGCGAGCGCGAGGCCCGTGGCGAGGGTCTCGTCGTCCGGGTGCGCATGGAGGAACAGCACCGGACCGTCACCGCCCGCGCCCAGCTGGTCGTGGCTCACTTGACTCCCAGCGTGGCCAGGTCCACGAAGCCGCCGAGCGACTCGTTGGCGGCCAGCCCGGTGACGCCGCTGCCGGCGATGTAGAGCTCGCGGTGCTGGGCCAGGGCGATGAACACCGCTCGCTTGGCCAGCGACGCGTCGAGGTCGGCCCACCCCATCGCGCGCGCGTCGTCCTCGCGCAGTGTCGACAGCCGGCTCATCTCGTCGTTGACCGCCGTGTCCGCGAACCCGCCGAAGTCGCGCCCGTTGCTGCCGTCGACGAGGTTGATCCGGCTGTCGAACAGCGGACGGATCATGGTGGCGGCGGACGGCCAGGACGGGGCCCAGTTCGCCCAGAACACATCGCTCCTGGCCGCTTCCTCCGGCTTGGAGATGGTCGTGAAGTAGTCCTTGGTGACCGGTTGCAGTTCCACGTCGAACCCGGCCTCGGTCCAGCCGTTGCCCAGGGCGGCCATCGCCTTGTCGGCGATGGGCGTGGAGCGGTAGGCCACCCGCACCTTGACCGGCAGGGTGAGGCCGGAGTCGCGCAGCAGCGCGGTCGCCGCCGCGGTGTTCCCCGTGGGCCCGGCGCGCAGGACGTCGGCGTCACGGTGTCCGGGCAGGGGCGGACCGATGAGGGTGTACGACGCGGCTGCTGCACCTTCCCCGCCCAGGGCGGTGACGTAGCCCTCCCTGTTGGTGGCCAGGGCGAAGGCCTGGCGCACCTTGTCGTTGGCCATGACCTTCGAGCGCAGGTTCGGCGCCAGGTAGTCGACGAACTGGCCGAAGGGGTTCACCGACCGTGCGCGCAGCTTGTCGTCGGCGAGCACGTGCTGTTGCATCGCCGGCGGGGCGGGGTCGAAGGTCACTGCCTGGCGGTGGTCGCCGTCGTCGTTGACCACCTCCTGGACGGCGGTCTGCGACTCGGTGCCCTCGACGTAGCGGATCGTCTCGGGCAGGGCCTTGCGGATCGGGTCGGAGTCCTTGTCCCAGTGGGGGTTCCGCACGAACGTGCCGCCCGCGCTCGGGTCCCATGCGCCCTTGAGCTGGTAGGGGCCGGAGGAGAACACGGCGTACTCGCCGCCCTTGCCCTCGTCCTCGCTCTTCTTGACCGGCGCGAACGCGGACACTGCCACGATCTTGTCGAAGTCGGGCACCGGCGTGGTGAGCGTGAAGGTGATCTTCCGCCCGTCGCAGGCCACCGCCTTGTCGAAGGCGGCCTGCTCCGCCTTGCCCGAGTGGCCGAAGGGGCCCGAGTAGGTGGAGGTGCCGTCCGCCTTGCGCGGGATCTTGAGGTAGGCCTGTGGGTAGTTCAGCCCCTCGGTGGCGAACGGCTCGGCGAACGACCTGGACACGCCGTAGCGCACGTCCTCGCAGGTGATCGGCGAACCGTCCTGCCAGCTGACGCCGTCCCGCAGGGTGAAGCTCCACACCGACAACGACGCGTCCGGGGTGCCGGCGTCGGTGGCCAGGTCGCCGACGACGCCCTGCCCAGTGCCCGACGACTTGTCAGCCGGTGCGTATGCGGTGAGGGTGCGCATGAAGACCCGTCCGGCGAACGCTGCGTCCTGTGGCGTGGAGATCCGCTGCGGGTCCCACGTGGTGACCGGGCCGAGCGACAGCACGCTGAGCTGGCCCTTCTCGGCGCCGGTCGGCGGGTCCTGGGCCTGGCCGGTGCACGCCGCCGCGAGCAGCGCCGCGGCCGTCACCGCCGCGCCGGTGGACAGCAGGCGACGCACTGGATGGGGTGCCGTCACGGACACCCCTCCTCAGGCGTTGCGCGCCCGGGCCGCGGCGCGGGCGCGCAGGGTCTGGTCGAGCTCCACCTTGCGGATCCGCACGGCCTCCGGAGTGACCTCGACGCACTCGTCCTCACGGCAGAACTCGAGCGACTGCTCGAGGCTGAGCTTGCGCGGGGGCACGATCTTCTCGAAGTTGTCCGAGGAGGAGGCCCGCACGTTGGTGAGCTTCTTCTCCTTGGTGATGTTGACGTCCATGTCGTCGGCGCGGGAGTTCTCCCCGATGATCATGCCTTCGTAGACCTCGGTCGTCGGGTCGACGAACAGCGTGCCCCGCTCCTGAAGGTTCACCATGGCGTAGGCGGTGACGACCCCGGTGCGGTCGGACACCAGGGAGCCGCTCGTGCGCGTGGTGATGGTGCCGAACCACGGCTCGTAGCCGTCGAACACGTGGTGGGCGATGCCGGTTCCGCGGGTCTCGGTGAGGAACATGGTTCGGAAGCCGATGAGCCCGCGGGACGGCACGAGGAACTCCATCCGGATCCAGCCGGTGCCGTGGTTGGTCATCTGCTCCATGCGGCCCTTGCGGGCGGCGAGGATCTGGGTGATGGTCCCGAGGTGCTGCTCCGGGGTGTCGATGGTCAGCCGCTCGGTCGGTTCGTGCACCGCGCCGTCGACCTCGCGGATCACGACCTGCGGCTTGCCGACGGTCAGCTCGAAGCCCTCGCGTCGCATCGTCTCCACGAGCACCGCGAGTTGGAGCTCA
>JAICSZ010000161.1 GCA_025936615.1 Pedococcus sp.
GGACACCTTCGCCACCCTAACCGAGGACGGTGAACCCGGCGCTCCCACTCCTCGTCACTACCCGCGGACCACGCAGATGGGAGACCCAGTGGGCACAGCACCCTCCCGGCGGCTCGCAGAGCTGGCGACGCCGGTGGCACTGCTCGGCGCGCTGGCCTGGGTCGGCCGGTCCGTCGACGAGACGGGTGTGCTGGCCGGGATCTCCGTCGCGGTGGTGGTCCACGTCCTGTTGGGCAGGGGCCTGGCGCGCCGCGGCCTCACCGGCCCGGGGCCGGCCGACCGGGTGACGCTGGCGCGCGCCTGGCTCACGTGCGGGGTCGCGGCGCTCACGGTGGGTGGTCACAGCGGTGGCCGCGTCACGACGACGTTGCTGGTCCTGGCCGGGACCGCGCTCGCGCTCGACGCGGTGGACGGCAAGGTCGCCCGGCGCACCGGCACCGTCTCCGCCCTCGGTGCGCGGTTCGACATGGAGGTGGACGCGCTGCTCATCCTCGTCCTGAGCCTGTTCGTGGCGCGGGCGACGGGCTGGTGGGTGCTCACCTTGGGCTTGGCGAGGTATGCCGTGTTGGCGGCCGCGCTCGTGGCGCCGTGGATGCGCGGTGGCGTGGCTCCCAGGACGTGGCGAAAGGTCGTGGCCGCCATCCAGGGGGTCGTGCTGACCGTGGCGGCCGGCGGCCTTCTCCCCGCGGGATGGACGACGTTGGCGCTGGCGGCGGCCGCCACTCTTCTCGCCCTGTCCTTCCTCACCGAGGTCGCCGAGCTGTGGCGCGTCCGGGCCCTCGCCTCCGACGCGCGTAGGAGGCAGCACGCCCAGCTGGGCAACGGCCTCACCGTGGGCGCCTCGTGAGACCACGCGTGCGGCGGCCCGTGAGACGGTCCTGGAGGGTGCTCGGCGCGGCGCTCGCGGTGGCACTCGTCTGGTTCGCCGTGGCAGGCCCGGACACGGTGGGGGACCTGACGGGTCCCGGTCTGGTCGCCCTGCCGTTGGACGGCGTGCTCCTGCTCGTCCTGCTGTCCTGGGTCGGCACGACGTGGGTCCGTCCGACGGCGCCCGGCCGGGTGAAGGCGCTGTGGACCGTGGTCGGTGTGTTCCTCGGGATGGTGTCGCTGATCCGCCTGCTCGACCTGGGCTTCGGGTGGGCGCTCGACCGACCCTTCGACCCGCTCTCGGACTGGGCCTACATCGGGTCGGCTCGCGGGTTGCTCGCCGATGCGTCCACTCCGCTGGTCGCGGTCCTCGCACTGGTCGCGGCGGCGGCACTGGTCCTCGGGGTGCTGGTCGCCCTCCCGTGGGCGCTGCGCCGGCTCGCCCGCGTGGCCCTGCACCACCGGAAGGGCGGCCGGCGGGCAGCCGTGGCCCTCGGGGTCGCCTGGGTCGTGTGTGCCGCAGCGGGCCTGCAGGTTGCGCCGGACCGGCCGGTCGCGACCACCGGCGCGGTGGGGGTGGCCGCCCACCACGTGGTGCTGGCGCGGGACGAGCTGCGAGACCGGACGGCGTTCGACAGGGGGCTTGCCGCCGACGGCATGCGCGGTGCCCCGGACGAGCAGCTGCTGACCGGGCTGCGGGGCAAGGACGTGCTCGTGGTGTTCGTCGAGAGCTACGGACAGGTGGCACTGAAGGGCCCACCGCAGGTGACGTCGAGCGTGCACACCGCCCTCGACGACGCGAGAGCCCAGCTCGCGGACCTCGGCTGGTCCAGCAGGAGTGCGTGGCTCACGTCGCCCACCTTCGGGGGGATCAGCTGGCTGGCGCACTCCACACTCGAGTCGGGGCTCTGGGTGAACAGCCAAGGGAGGTACGACCAGCTGCTGGCCAGCGACAGGCTGACCCTGAGCGGGGCCTTTCACCGGGCCGGCTGGCGCACGGTGGGGGTCGTCCCCGCCAACCAGCAGGACTGGCCCGAGGGGATCCGGTTCTACGGGTACGACACCCTCTACGACGCGCGCGCCCTGGGCTATGCAGGACCGCGCTTCGGGTACGCCACTGTCCCGGACCAGTTCACCCTCAAGGCGTTCCGTGACCGCGAGCTGGCGAACCCGCAGCACCAGCCGGTGATGGCCGAGATCGACCTGGTGTCGAGCCACCTGCCGTGGACCCCGCTGCCGCGCCTGCTCGACTGGAACCACCTCGGGGACGGGTCGGCCTACACCCAGGTCCGCGACGAGGCGCTGGCCAAGGGCACTGGAGGCAGCTGGCGGACCGGCGTGAAGGCGGCATACGGCAGGTCCATCGCCTACTCGATCGGCAGCCTGGTGTCCTTCGTGCAGCAGTCCCATGACGACAACCTCGTCCTCGTCGTCCTCGGCGACCACCAACCGGCATCCGTCGTGTCGGGCAGGGGAGCGAGCCACGACGTGCCGGTCACGGTCATCGCCCACGACCCCGCGGTGACCGCGCGCGTGGGCGAGCTGTGGGGGTGGCCCAAGGGCCTGAGCCCGCAGTCCGGTGCCCCGGTCTGGAGGATGGACGCCTTCCGCGACCGGTTCCTCACGGCCTTCGGCCCCGGCCAGGCACCGTGACCCAGCCACGTCAAGAGGTTCGGCCAGTGCTGAACCCCTGCCCCGCCTGCTCCGTCATGACTGCAGTGCCTCGACCTGCGTGGCCATGGATGGAGTGGAGAACGTGATGGAGTGGCGAATCCTGGGAGCTGTGGCGCTGTTGGTCTCCGCGGCGGTGCACCTGTGGCTGTGGTTCGACGGGGTCCGCGACCAGTCGGTCGGACCCCTGTTCCTGGTCAACGTCGTCGCCGGGGTGGTCATCGCCATCCTGCTGCTGCGCTGGCGGCACTGGATCCCGGCGTTCTTCACGCTGGGCTTCGGGGCATCGGTGCTGGGCGCGTTCATCATCGCGGCGACGGTCGGCCTGATGGGGATCCACGAGCACTGGCAGGGGTTCTACGTGTTCGCGGCGGCCGCCGCGGAGGTGGTGTGCATCATCGTCGGTGGGGTGCTGCTGCTGCGGCGCTTCCTGGCGCCGTCCCACCGGCGCGTTGAGCGCACCGCCTGACCGCTGGTCCTGCCCGGCCACCGGGACGTCGGTAGGTTGGCCGCATGCCTCTGCGGAAGATCACCGTCCATCCCGGGCCCCGGCACCCTGAGACGAGCGTCCCGGCCAGCGCGGACCTGCAGCAGCGCTTCGACGCGATCCGGGACGAGCTCGAGGTTCCCTCGTCCTTCCCGAGCGACGTGGTGGCTGAGGCGGAGGCGGCGGCCGCGTCACCGGACCTCCCGGAGCGCGACGAGACCGCCATCGCCTTCCTCACGATCGACCCAGTGGGCTCGATGGACCTCGACCAGGCGATGCACATCGAGCGCGACGGCGACGGGTACCGCGTCCGCTACGCCATCGCTGACGTACCGGCTTTCGTGAAGGCTGGCGGGGCCCTGGATGCCGAGACGCGCCGACGGGGCCAGACCATCTACGCGCCGGACAAGCGGACCCCGTTGCACCCCCAGGTCCTCGGTGAGGGAGCAGCCAGCCTGCTCCCGGGGGAGACGCGGCCGGCGTTCGTGTGGGACATGACGCTCAAGGCCGACGGCGAGGGGACCGACGTCTCGATCTACCGCGCCATGGTCCGCAGCACCGACCGCCTCGACTATGAAGGCGTCCAGAAGTCCATCGACCACGGGTCGGCCGACGAGCGGCTCATGCTCCTCAAGGAGGTCGGGCTCAAGCGGGTCGACTTCGAACGTCGCCGCGGGGGAGCGAGCCTGCCGATGCCCGAGCAGGAGGTCAACGAGGACGACCAGGGGCACTACCGGCTGGGCTTCCGGCCGCCCCTCGAGGTCGAGGACTGGAACGCGCAGATCTCGCTCATGACCGGCATGGCCGCCGCCGAGATGATGGTGGGGGCCAAGGTGGGGATCCTGCGGTCCATGCCCGCACCGGACCAGAACGCCGTCGCCCGCTTCCGGCACGCCAGCCGCGCGCTCGGGGTCGAGTGGCACAAGGGGACGCCCTACGGCGAGTTCCTCAGGAGCCTCGACCGCACCAACCCCAAGCACCTCGCCCTCATCCACGAGGCGACCGCGCTGTTCCGCGGCGCCGGCTACACGCCCTTCGACGGCGAAGCCCCACGCGGTGCGGAGCACGCCGCCGTCGCCTACGTCTACGCCCACGTCACGGCGCCGCTGCGCCGGCTGGTCGACCGGTTCGGCCTGGTGGCGTGCGAGGCGATCTCGGCGGGGCAGCAGGTGCCGTCCTGGGTGCGTGAGGCACTCCCGACCCTGCCCGAGGTGATGGCCGCGAGCGACAAGAAGGCCGCCGCGGTCGAGCGTGAGTGCGCGGACGCGGTCGAGGCGGCAGCGCTGACGGACCGGGTCGGCGACGAGTTCGACGCGATGGTGGTCGACCAGCGGGACAAGGGGAAGGCCGTCATCCAGATCGACGACCCGGCCGTCCTCGCGAACGCCAGCGGCGACGCGGAGCTCGGTACCTGGGTCAAGGTCAGGCTCGTCGAGGCCACCGTCGCCACCGGCACGGTCCGCTTCGACATCCTCCCCTGACCCCGCCAACCCCACCGCCCCCGACCCGACCTCCCGGGCCTGTTGGTGCTCGAGCTTCCCGGAACACGGGCACTTCCGCACCGGCGCAGGCCGCCGGCCGCGGGATCCGGTCGGGTGGGCTGCGCATGGCGTCCACGCGGTGGCCCCGCACACCGGCCGACTCTCGCCGGTGGCCGACCGCTGGAGGGCGGTGGGGGAGGTCGGCGCCGAAGCAGCCCTCGACGGCGTGAGCGCTCCAGGCAGCCGGACTCACCGGGTTCGCAGCGACCTGATCCACGCCTCCGTGCCGTCGACCCACCGGCCCCGACCAGTGCCGGGGGTGCGCATCCACGTCGCCTGCGGCCGGGACGCGCACGACCTCGTCGCGGCGGCCATGGAGTGGTCGTCGAGGTCGACGGTGCCCAGCACCAGCAGGGCCTGGCCGGGCATGAGGTGGGTTGGAGCGGAAGTACCCGGCAGCCGGGCACTTCTGGGCACCAACAGGCGGGGAGGGAGAGGTCCCCTATGCTTGGCGCTGGATGAGTCGGCCAGGCGGTCGCGTCGGTGGGCAACCACCGCCGAGGAACGTCCGGGCTCCACAGGGCAAGGTGGTGGCCAACAGCCACCCGGGGTGACCCGCGGGACAGTGCCACAGAAAGCAGACCGCCGTCCGGCCCCGGCCGGGCGGTAAGGGTGAAACGGTGGTGTAAGAGACCACCAGCGGCCCCGGTGACGGGGTCGGCTAGGTAAACCCCACCGGGAGCAAGCTCAGACAGTGTGCGTTCGAGGGCGGCCCGCCCGAGCACACGGGTAGAGCGCTGGAGGCAGTCGGCAACGGCTGTCGTAGATGGATGACCGTCGCCGCGTCGCTGGAAACGGCGTCGCGGAACAGAACCCGGCGTATCGGCCGACTCATCCACCCCACCGCCCCTGGCCCTAGGTCTAGCCCTGACCGAGGTCGGCGGCCTCCCTGGTCCAGTCGTCGGAGTCCCGCCAGAGGTGGTTGTGGGTGTCCAGCGTCTCGGCGGCCCCGGTCAGCTCGCGACGCTCGACTCGACAGCCTCGGCGACCTTGGCCCCGGCTGCACTGCTGCCAGCCGTTACGACATTCACGGCACGCCGGTCGCGTCGACGACGAACTCCCACAGAGCGATCCTGGGCGGGCGTCGACCGGGTGAA
>JAICSZ010000271.1 GCA_025936615.1 Pedococcus sp.
AACGACTCCAGCTCCTGGATGATCTTGCCGTTGCCGCGCACCGGGCCGTCGAGCCGCTGCAGGTTGCAGTTGATGACGAAGGTGAGGTTGTCGAGCTCCTCCTGCGCGGCGAGCTGGAGCACCCCGCGCGACTCCGGCTCGTCCATCTCGCCGTCGCCGAGGAACGCCCACACGTGCTGCTGGCTGGTGTCCTTGAGGCCACGGTTGTGCAGGTACTTGTTGAACTGGGCCTGGTAGATCGAGTTCATCGGGCCGATGCCCATCGACACGGTCGGGAACTGCCAGAAGTCCGGCATGAGGCGCGGGTGGGGGTACGACGGCAGCGCCAGCGGCTTGCCGGCCACGACGTGGCTGTGCTCCTGCCGGAAGCCGTCGAGCTGCTCCTCGGACAGGCGTCCCTCGAGGAAGGCCCTGGCGTACATGCCGGGGGAGGCGTGGCCCTGGAAGAACACCTGGTCGCCACCGCCCGGGTGGTCGGCGCCGCGCCAGAAGTGGTTGAAGCCGACCTCGTAGAGCGTCGCGGCGGAGGCGTAGGTGGAGATGTGGCCCCCCACCCCGATGTCGGGGCGCTGCGCGCGGTGCACCATGACGGCGGCGTTCCAGCGCAGGTAGGCGCGGTAGCGGCGCTCGACCTCCTCGTCGCCGGGGAACCACGGCTCACGCTCCGGCGGGATGGTGTTGATGTAGTCGGTCGCCGTCAGCGACGGAACACCGACATGCATCTCGCGGGCGCGCTCGAGCAGCTTGAGCATCACGTAGCGGGCCCGGCGTCGACCGCCCTCGTCGATCACGCCGTCGAGGGAGTCGACCCACTCCTGGGTCTCCTCCGGGTCGATGTCGGGGAGCTGGCTGGGGATGCCGTTGAGAATAGGTCCGGCTTCCTCGCGTGCGGCCACGGTCCTTGTCCTTTCCTGCGCCTGGGCCGCGGGGATCTGCCGGCGGCCTCACTGCCATCTTCCACCCGAAGGGCGTGGTGGTCACAACAGGTGTGCGGCTACTGGCCAGTATCCGGAGCCTGCGAGGACATATATCCGCTTGCGTCTGCGGATTTGCCCCGCTGGTGGGCAACTCCGCAGACGCAAGCAAGAGCGGGGGCGTGCCGCTGGGTGGGGACGGGACCCGATTCGCGGCCTGTCGGCCTGTCGCCTCGGTCACCGGCGTCGACGCTCGCATACTGGCCAGCGATGACGGCCACGCTGACCCGCCCGGCGCGCGACGGGACCGCCACCGGACCGCCTCAGCCGCGGCGACGGTGGGCTCCACCGTTCCGCGGCGACATCGAGGGGCTCCGGGGGGTGGCGGTGCTGCTCGTGGTGACCTTCCACGTCGGTGTGCCGTTCCTGTCCGGGGGGTTCGTCGGGGTCGACGTCTTCTTCGTCCTGTCGGGGTTCCTCATCACCGGGCTGCTCGTGGACGAGCTGCGTGCGACCGGGCGCATCTCCCTGCACGGCTTCTACGCCCGGCGCATCCGTCGCCTGCTGCCGCTGGCGACGCTCGTGCTCGGTGTGACCGCCGCCGCCACCTACGCCCTGGTCCCCGCCGTGGACCGCGGCGGCGTCGGGGGCGACATCATCGCCGCGGCGCTCTCGGCCGCGAACTGGCGCTTCGCCGCGGAGTCGACCCAGTACATGGCCGACGTCGACAAGAGCCCCCTCCTGCACTACTGGTCGCTGAGCGTGGAGGAGCAGTTCTACGTCGTCTGGCCGCTCCTCCTGCTGCTCGTCGCTGGGCGCAGTGGCGTCGCACGCCGGGCCTGGCGCGTGGCCTCCCGCCGCATCGGTCTCGTCCTCGCGCTGCTGGCCGCCGGGTCCCTCGCGCTTTCCGTGGCCACGAGCGGGTCGTCGCCGTCCGTGGCGTACTTCGGCCTGCACACCAGGGCCTGGGAGCTGGCCGCGGGCGGGTTGCTCGCGCTGGCGCGGGCCGCCCTGCCGACAATGACCAGACGGGCGGCGCTGGGTGCGGGATGGCTTGGCGCCGCGCTCCTCGCCGGGTCCCTCCTGCTCATCGACGCGGACACGCCGTTCCCCGGCGCCGCGGCGCTGGCCCCCGTGGTGGGGACCGTGCTGCTGCTCGCCGCGGGGGCCCGCCTGCCCGGCGAGGGCGTCTCCCGGGTCCTGGGGCACAAGTCCATCCGCTACGTCGGCCGGGTGTCCTACGCCTGGTACCTGTGGCACTGGCCGTGCCTGGTGATCGCCGATGCCAAGTGGCCGCAGCTCCAGGCGGGCGGCACTGCGGACGGTGCTGCCCGCGCTGCGTGGCCGGTCGTCCTGGCGGCTGTCGTGGCGTCCTTCGCCCTCGCGGTGGCCAGCCACCACCTGATCGAGCAGCCACTGCGCCGCTGGGCCTTCCTGAGCCGCTCCAAGGTGCGCTCGATGCGGTTCGGGGTGGGCCTGGTGGCGACCTCGCTGGTCGCGGCGACCGCCCTGCTGGGCGCGTCGTTCGTCTCGACGAAGCTCGACCAGCGACAGCTGGAGCGCAGCCTCGAGCTGCAGGCCGACTCGGTGTCCCAGCCGGCCGGGACCGCCAGGCCCACGATCCCGGTCGTGACGATGACCCCCGAGCAGGCACGCAAGGACACGCCGGACAGCCCGGAGGGGTGCTACGTCACCTACGCCTCCACCGCGGTGCCGTCGGCCGAGCACTGCCGCCTCGGACCGGCGCACGGCAGCAAGGTCATCGCCCTCATCGGCGACTCGCACGCGGACCAGTACGAGCCCGCCATGGAGCAGATCGCCAAGCGGCACGGGTGGACCGTCTACGTCTTCGCCAAGGCGGCCTGCACGGTGACCGACACCCCGGTGTGGGCGCGCTCCCTGAAGGGGCCCTACCCCCAGTGCGCCACCTGGCGCGAGACCGTGCTCCAGCGGCTGGCCTCCCTGGGCCACCTCGACGCGGTGGTCGTCGGCCAGTGGCACGACTACAGCGGGCTGGCGATGACGGCCGACGGCAAGCGGCTGGATGCCACGGACGTGGCCGGTCCGTGGCGCGAGGGGGCTCGGCGCTCGTTCGACCGGCTGGCGAAGGTCACCGACCGCGTCGTCGTCCTGCGCGACAGCCCGCGTCCCCCCGAGGACGTGCCGACCTGCCTCTCGCGCGAGAAGGACGCTGCGGCGTGCGCGTTCCCCAAGGAGGGGAGCACCGGCCTGGACCGCCTCATCGCCAACGCGGAGAAGGCCGCCGCCCCCACGATGGTGCGCTTCGCCGACCTCACCGACCAGCTGTGCCCCACCGCCCGCTGCCCGGTCGTCGCGCCGACGGGCCAGGTGATGTACCGCGACCTCCACCACCTCGCAGCGTCCTACAGCGCCACCCTCGCAGAGCCGCTGGCCGAGGCCCTCGAGAAGGCAATGGCCGGCGCCTAGCCTGTCGCTGACCCCTCGGGCACCGACTCCTCGAGCACGACTCGCTCGGCACCGGCGTAGACCGTCATCCGCGGCGCCCGCGCGAAGGCCGCGAGCGTCAGCCCACTGGCCTGCGCCAGCTCCACGGCCAGGGACGACGGGGCGGAGACGGCGACCAGCGCGGGGATCCCCGCCATCACGGCCTTCTGCACCAGCTCGAAGCTTGCGCGACCACTCACCGCCAGCACGTGCCCGGTGAGCGGCAGCCGTCCGTCGCGCGCGGCCCAGCCGACGACCTTGTCGACCGCGTTGTGCCGCCCCACGTCCTCACGCACCACCAGCGCCTCGCCGGAGGCGGTGAACAGGCCGGCCGCGTGCAGCCCACCGGTCCGGTCGAACACCTCCTGACGGCTGCGCAGCGCCTCGGGCAACCCGACCAGCACTTCTGGTGAGAGGCGTACGGGGTCGGCCGACACGGCATACCGGCTCTTGGCCCTGATCGCGTCGACGCTCGTCTTGCCGCACACCCCACACGCGCTCGAGGTGTAGGTCGCGCGCTCGGCGCGCGTGGTGTCCAGGCGTGCGCCCGGCGCCAGGGTGACGTCGACGACGTTGTAGGTGGGTGAGCCCGACTCGTCCTCGTCGAGGCAGTGCATCATCTGCGCGACGTGGCCTGCGTCCTCGATCATCCCCTCGGTCACCAGCCAGCCGAGCGCGAGGTCGAAGTCGTCTCCGGGGGTGCGCATGGTGACCGTCAGCGCGGCGTTGCCGACGCGGACCTCCAGCGGCTCCTCGACGGCGAGTGTGTCGGGCCGGCG
>JAICSZ010000389.1 GCA_025936615.1 Pedococcus sp.
AGGCGGCGACGCGGCATACAGCCACTCCCACTCGTTGCCCTCGCCAAGGGCGAGGTGCTCCGCCACCGCTGCGAGGGAGCCACGAGACACCGTGACGCCGCCCAGGTCCGCGAGCAGGCCCTGTGCCGCCAGCCGGCGCACCAGTGCACCCGCGTGGGCGGCCGGACCCATCACGAGCAGACCCAGGCGGCGGGTGTGCGTGCGCCGAGGGACGGCGACGGCGTCGCCGAGCGACCAGGCCGGGTGCTCCAGCGGGTTGGGCAGGTCGAAGCGGATGAACGGGTCGCCACTGGTTGCGTCGAGCAGCTCGGCGTGCGAGTCCAGGCAGCGCAACGTCACTCGGTGATCCCGAACCGCGCGTGCCAGCGACGCAGGCTGCGCGGCGCCCACCAGTTCCAGTCGCCGAGCAGGGTCATCGTGGCCGGGACCAGGAGCATGCGCACGAGCGTGGCGTCGAGCAGCACGGCAACCGCCAGGCCGACGCCGATCTCCTTGATCACCAACAACTTTCCGACGACGAAGCCGGAGAACACGATCACCACGAGCAGGGCGGCACTGGTGATGATGCGACCCGAGCGCTGCAGGCCCACGACCACCGAGTCGTCGTTGGAGTAGCCCCGTTCGTGCAGCTCGACGATCCGCGAGATGAGGAACACCTCGTAGTCCATGGACAGCCCGAAGCCGAAGGCGAGCACCAACAACGGGATGGTGGACTCGACCGCGCCAACCGCGGAGAACCCCAGCAGCCCATGGAGGTGCCCGTGCTGGAACACCCAGGTGATCACCCCGACTGCGGCACCGAGCGACACGACGTTGAGCAGCAGCGCCTTCACCGGGATCACGACCGAGCCGGTCATCAAGAACAGCAACACCAGCGTGGCCAGGGCCACCAACCCGAAGGCGATGGGTGCCCGAGCCAGCATCGAGGCGGTGAAGTCCTTGAGCCCCGAGGCCTGCCCGACCGCATACGTGGCGAACGGTGTCCGTTGCGCCGAGATGTCGTCGACCAGCGCCCTGGCCGGGTCTCCGAGGGCGCCGCCCTCGACATCGAGGTCGACGACGCTGACGTCGTCTGTCACGCGTTCGACCTGGATGACGTGGGCCCGGCCGTGCAGGGGTAGGGCGGCGGCATACTGCTGCGTCTCAGGAAGCCCGGCCCGGGTGACGACGACCAGGTCGGCGCCGCCGAGCAGCGGGTAGTCGCGGGCCATGCCCTCGAAGAACTGGCGCTGCGGCGCGCTGGTGGGCAGCAGCTCCGAACCGGAGTTGGTCAGCCGCAGGTCGAGCCCGGGAAGCGCGAGCCCCACGAGCGCGACCAGCACGATGACGATGGTCGGGACCGGGCGCCGGTGCACCCACTGCGCCAGCCTCGAGAAGACGCCGTGCTCGGGCGCCATCTCGGTGCCCCGCTTGAGCAGCCGGCGCGCGCCCAGGACGCAGAGTGCGGGGATCAGCGTCAGCGCCACCAGCATCGCGATCAGCACGACCGACAGGCCAGCAGCCCCGACCGCCTTCATGAACTGCGCCTCGAACACCATGAGCCCGCCGAGCGAGATCGCCACGGTGAGCCCGGAGAACACCACCGTGCGGCCCGCCGCGTCCACGGTCCGTGCGGTCGCCTCGCCCACCATGTCGCGTGGGATCTGGGCGGCCGGGATGCCGCGGGCCCGCGCCCGCAGCTCCTCACGGAACCGGCTCACGGTGAGCAGCCCGTAGTCGATGCACAACCCGAGGCCGAGGATCGTGACCACGTTGACGGCGCTGGCGTCCAGGTCGATGAAGTAGGAGAACGCGAGCAGCGAGGCGAGCGCCCCGGACACCGACGCAATTGCGCCGGCGATGGGCATACCGGCCGCGACGAACCCGCCGAACACGACGACCATCACGATGAAGCTCAGGGGCAGTGCGATGCCCTCGCCGGTGCGCAGGTCCACCTCGAGCTGGCCGGTGATCGCGTCGATCAGCCCCTGGAGGCCCCCAGTGGTGATCCGCGCGCCGGGCGCCGCGGCGTGGACCGGGGCGAATGCCTCGTCCACGGCCTTCTCGATGCGCTGGTGCGTCTCGCGGTCGGGGTCGCCGGCCAGCGTCACCACCGTGACGAACCCGTCCGAGGTCGCCGACCCGTCCTTGAGCAGCGGCTTGGCCTGGGGCCCGCCCAGCCCGCTCGGCACCGCGTAAGGGCTCGCGACCGAGGCCACGCCCGGGATGGCCGTCACGGTGCCCGCCGCCTCGCGGGCCGCCTTCGCGACCTCCGGCGAGTCGAGGCGCACCCCGTCGACTCGTACCGTGTACGTGGACAGGCTCGAGTGCCCGTTGTCGACGAGCAGGTCCCGGCCAGTCAGGTTCGGCCCGGCGACCACCGGCTCACCGTTGGTCAGCCGGTGGAACAGCGACTCGCCGAGCAGGCCGCTCGAGGTCGCGAACCCGGCGACCACCGCCACCAACCAGAGCAGCACCACCAGCTTCGGGTGGCGCGCGACCCCCGCGCCCAGGTGCGACAACGCCGACGCGGAACGGTCCGGGTGGTCGGGACGGTCGGGCACGGGAGATAGCCTGCCACCCGTGGGAACCGGCGCCGACGACGACCTCTTCTCGTCGTCCTCAGCGCGGGGCGACGGCGGTATGCCGCGTGGGGCCGCGCTGCCGCCCCTCGCCGTGCGCATGCGGCCGGCCTCGTTGGAGGAGGTGCGCGGCCAGGGCTCGGTGCTGCGTCAGGGCAGCCCCCTCCGGCGGCTGATCGAGGGTTCCGGCGGGGCAGCCGGCGCGCTCAGCGCGATCATCTGGGGACCGCCGGGCACCGGCAAGACGACGCTCGCCCACTTGGTCGCGACTGCCGCGGACCGCCAGTTCGTCGAGCTGTCGGCGGTGACCGCCGGGGTCAAGGACGTCCGAGCGGTGATGGACAGGGCGGCTCGAGAGCGCGACATGTACGACCGGCAGACGGTGCTGTTCCTCGACGAGATCCACCGGTTCACCAAGGCCCAGCAGGAC
>JAICSZ010000167.1 GCA_025936615.1 Pedococcus sp.
CCGAGATCAGCATCGTCATGATCGCGAAGAACGGCAGCAGCACCTGGCCGGTGGCGTACATGTGGTGCGCCCACACGGTCACGGAAAGGGCGGCGATGGATATGGTCGCGAAGACCAGGGTCTTGTAGCCGAAGACCGGCTTTCGCGAGAACACCGGCAAGATCTCGGTGATGATGCCGAAGAACGGCAGCGCGATGATGTAGACCTCCGGGTGCCCGAAGAACCAGAACAGGTGCTGCCACAGCATCGTCCCGCCGAACTCCGGGTCGAACACGTGCGCCCCGAACCGGCGGTCCGCGCCGAGGCCGAACAGCGCGGCGGCCAGGACCGGGAAGGCCATCAGCACCAGGATCGAGGTGATCAGGATGTTCCAGGTGAAGATCGGCATCCGGAACAGCGTCATGCCGGGGGCGCGCATGCACAGGATCGTGGTGATGAAGTTGACGGCACCGAGGATGGTGCCGAAGCCGGTGAGCGCCAGGCCGAAGACCCACAGGTCGCCGCCCAGCCCGGGGCTGTTGGTGGCGTCGGACAGGGGTGCGTAGGCGGTCCACCCGAACGCAGCAGCGCCACCGGGCACGAAGAAGCCGCTCGTGGCGATGGTGCCACCGAACAGGTAGAGCCAGTAGGCGAACATGTTCAGCCGCGGGAAGGCGACGTCGGGGGCGCCGATCTGGATGGGCATGATGGCGTTGGCGAACGCGGCGAACAGTGGCGTCGCGAAGAGCAGCAGCATGATCGTGCCGTGCATCGTGAACAGCTGGTTGAACTGCTCGGGGTTGTCCACGACCTGCAGGCCCGGGTCGAACAGCTCGGTGCGGATCAGCAGGGCCAGGATGCCGCCGATGATGAAGAAGATGAACGAGGTGATGAAGTAGAGGTTGCCGATCACCTTGTGGTCGGTCGTGGTGATCCACTTGACCACCGTGCGTCCCTTGCGCACGCTCCGCGCAGACGCGGCGTCCGTGCTCCGCAGGTAGGTCGACTCAGTGGCGGCTGCCATCACTTGCTCCCTGCACTCGGAAGAAGGTGCTCGTCCTTGGGGACGACCTTCTCGGGGTTGAGGCTGTTGTCGAGCTGACCGGTGTTGCCCTCCGCCTTCAGCTCGGACATGTGGGCGTCGAAGTCGGACTGGCTGACGACCTTGACTTTGAACAGCATGTGCGAGTGGTAGGCCCCGCACAGCTCGGCGCACTTGCCGGCGAAGGTGCCGGTCTGCTGCGTCTCCACCTGGAACCTGTTGACCCGCCCCGGAATGGCGTCGAGCTTCTGGAGGAACGCCGGGACCCAGAACGAGTGGGCCACGTCGCGTGAGGTGATGATGAACTCCACCCGCTTGTCGACCGGGAGGTAGAGGGTCGGCAGGGTCTCCTCGACGCCCGGCTTGCCGGTCAGCTCGGCCTGCGTGCCGGCCTCGAAGGTCTGCTGGTCGACGTAGTTGAAGTCCCAGCTCCACTTCTTCGCGACGACCCCGATGGTGACGTCGGGCTTCTTGGACGTCTGCATCAGCGCCGACTCGTCACGGGCGGTGTAGTAGAAGAGCACCGCGATCATCAGCACCGGGACGACGGTGTAGAGGATCTCGAGCGGGACGTGGTACCGGAACTGCACCGGGAGGGTGGTGTCGTCCTTCTTCTTGCGGTAGGCCACCACGCACCACAGGATCAGGCCCCACACCAGCACGCCGACCGACAGCGCCGCGATCCACGCGCCGTTCCACAGGGTCGTGACCCGCTCTCCGTTGTCGGTGACGGCGCGCGGCAGGAAGCCGTCCTGGACCCGACCAGCGCAGCCCGACAGGACCAGCGCGGCGAGCGCCAGCACCGCAGCGGTGGTGGACCTCCTGAGGACTGTCCGCCGCCGGTCAGGGCGCGGCGCAGAGACGTCGTGCTGACGCAACGGTGCACCTTCTTCGAAGCAGTGATGGGCCATCGCGCCAAACCCTACTCCAGCGCAGGCCCTCACACAGGGCAGGGTGTGGCTAGTGTCGGGGTGTGCCAAACGGTGTCCCGCGGCGGGCAGATCTCGATGCCTCCAGCGGCCCCGTCCACCCCCTCGCGCGAGAGACCTTGCTGGCCGCCGTGGACGCCGGCTGGGCCGATCCGCGGCGACTGCACACCGAGGGCCGGACGGCTCGTCGGCTGCTCGACCAGTCGCGTGAGGTCCTGGCCGCGGGTCTGGGTGTGCGCCCGTCGGAGGTCGCCTTCGCGCCGGACGGGCCGGCCGCCGTGCGGCTGGCCGTGGAGGGCGTTCGGTATGCCGGCCGGCGCCGCGGATCGAGGTGCGTCGCCTCCGCGGTGGAGCACTCCGCAGTCCTCCTGCCGGGTCGCCACCTCGTGGCGAGCACCGGTGACGAGGACCGGTTCGCCGAGGTGCCCGTCGACGCCTCGGGTCGCGTCGACCTCGACGCCTGGGGCGAGGCCGTCGCGTTGCCCGGCACCGTGGTCGCCGCACTCCAGCACGCCAACGGCGAGGTGGGCACCCTCCAGCCCCTCGAGGCAGCCCGGGATGCCTGCAGACCGGCCGGCGTGCCCCTCGTGGTGGACGCCCAGGCGTCGCTGGGGCGGGTGCCGCCGCCGGACGCCTACGACGTCCTCGCCGGCGACGCCCGGTCGTGGGGAGGCCCCGGCGGGCTCGGCGTCGTGGTCGTCCCCGAACGCACCCGCTGGGCGCTGAGCGGGCCGCGCGACCCCGACGAGGCGGTGGCCGGACCGAGCGGCCACACCCCGTGGGTGCCGCTGGCCCTCGCCGCCGCCGAGGCGTGGCAGCAGTCCGCCGCCACCCGGGCACAGGACGCGGCCGAGGCGTTCTCCCTCGTCGAGCGGGTCCGGGCCGCCGCCGGGGCGCTGCCCGACGTCGAGGTGGTCGGCGACCCGGTCGACCGGCTCCCCCACATCGTGACGTTCTCAGCGCTCTACGCCGACGGCGAGGCCCTGGTCCGCGAGCTGGACCGGCGCGGCTTCGCGCTCGCCTCCGGCTCCGCCTGCACGGCGAGCACCCTCGAGCCCAGCCACGTGCTCGCAGCCATGGGGGCGCTCACCCACGGCAACCTCCGCGTCACCCTGCCCCTGTCCGCGGTCTCCCCTGACCGCGGCGACGACGTGGCGCGCTTCGTTGCGGCGCTGCCCGAGGTGGTGGCAGCCGTTCGGGCCGAGCTGGGCGCGCACCGGCTGTGAGCGACGTCGTCGACGCACGCGGGCTGCGGTGCCCGCTCCCGGTCATCCACCTGGGTAGGCGCGTCGTCGACGCAGCACCCGGCGAGGTCCTCGAGGTGTGGGCCACCGACCCGGCTGCGGCATCCGACATCCCGGCCTGGTGCCGGATGCGTGGCCACGACTACCTCGGTGCCCAGGTGCGCGAGGCGACCGACGACGGCGGAGCCGGCCACACGGCATACCTGATCAGGCTTGCCGACGACCCGCAAAGGCCTCCGGCAGCGGGAGCCGGACCGCGGTCCTGAGCCGTCGGAGGTACTCCTCGCGCGAGATGCTGCGCACTCCCAGCGTGCCCAGGTGGTCGGTCTGCCACTGCACGTCCACGATCCGGCGGGCGTCGCCGTCCGCGAACACCAGGCCGGCCATGGCCACGACGGCAACCTTCGAGGCGTCGGTGACGCGGTGGAACATCGACTCGCCGGCGAACAGCCCACCGATGCAGACGCCGTAGAGACCGCCGGCCAGCTCGCCGTCCAACCAGGCCTCGACGCTGTGCGCCCACCCGAGGGCGTGCAGCTCGGTGTAGGCGTCGGCGATCTCCTCGGTGATCCAGCGGCCGTGGCGCGAGGGATCCGCACAGGCGGCGACGACCTCGGCGAACGCGGAGTCCACACGGATCTCGAAGCTGGGCAGGGACCGCCTCAGCGAGCGGCTCGCGTGGGCGTCGCCGAGCAGCAGCACGCCCCGGGGGTCCGGCGACCACCAGCCCATCGGCCGGGTGCCGTCCCGGCCCAGGCCCATCGGGAACACCCCGCCCCTGTAGGCGGCGAGCAGGGTGCCGGCGCGCAGGTCACCACCGACGCCGACGAGGTCCTCACCGTCGCCGACCCCGCTCAGGTCGAACTCCCACGAGGTGGCAAGCGGCTCGACGGGCTCGATGGGGCCGGTCACGGTCGTCCGCGCCGGCTAGGGGGCCACGCAGGCGATGTGCGGCTCGATCTCGTCGGCCGACTCCTGGCCGTAGGCCTCGGCCAGCCGCTCGAGGAAGCGGGCCTTGCCCAGGGTGTACTCCTGCGTGCCGACGGTCTCCACGACGTAGGTCGCCAGCATCGAGCCGAGCTCGGCGGCGTGCCGCAGGCCGAGGTCCGCGGCGATGCCCGTGAGGAAGCCGGCGCGGAAGGCGTCACCGACACCTGTCGGGTCGGCGCGGCGGACCTCGCGGGCGACGGCGACCTCGATCGGCTCCTCGCCCTTGCGCTCGATGACCACGCCGTCCTTGCCCTTGGTCGTGACGCGCGTGTTGACGCGCTCCCCGATCTCCTCGTGGGTCCACCCCGTCTTCTGGGCGGTCAGCGCCGCTTCGTACTCGTTGGTGAGCAGGTAGTCGGCACCGTCGATGAGCTGGCGGATCGTGTCACCGTCGGCGAAGGCCAGCTGCTGGCTCGGGTCGGCCGCGAACGGGATGCCGCGCGAACGGCACTCCCGGGTGTGGCGCAGCATCCCCTCGGGGTCGTTGGCGCCGATCAGCACGAGGTCCAGGCCTCCGACCCGCTCGGCGATCGGGCCCAGCTCGATGGCTCGCGCCTCGCTCATCGCGCCGGCGTAGAACGTGGCGATCTGGGCCATGTCCTGGTCGGTGGTGCAGACGAACCGCGCGGTGTGCTTGGACTCCGAGACGTGAACCGAGGTGCAGTCGACGCCGTGGCGCTCCAGCCAGCTGCGGTAGTCGCCGAAGTCCTCGCCGACCGCGCCGACGAGGATCGGGCGCTGGCCGAGGTTGGCCATCCCGAACGCGATGTTGGCGGCCACTCCCCCACGCCGCACCTCGAGGTCGTCGGCGAGGAAGGACAACGAGACCTTGTCGAGCTGCTCGACGACCAGGGAGTCGGCGAACCGGCCCTGGAAGGTCATCAGGTGGTCGGTGGCGATGGACCCGGTGATGGCGATCTGCACGGGAAGAACCTACCCGGCGAGGGCGAGCAGTGGCGTGCAGAGCCCTCCGGGCGCCCGGGCGGCCGTACGGAGCGGCTTCACCGGCCGGCGCTTGCGCACGTTGCTGCTCGCGGGCACGGCACACGAAACGGGGCCCTCACTCGCAGTGAGGACCCCGCGTGGCGCGCGGCGACTCAGCTGAAGGAGTCTCCGCAGGCGCAGGAGCTGCCGGCGTTGGGGTTGTCGATCGTGAAGCCCTGCTTCTCGATGGTGTCGGCGAAGTCGATGGTGGCGCCCTCGAGGTAGGGGCCGCTCATCCGGTCGACGACCACTTCCACGCCGTCGAAGTCG
>JAICSZ010000151.1 GCA_025936615.1 Pedococcus sp.
TGGGACACGAGGGCCTCCTGTTTGTGAAGCGGATACCTAGGCAGTTCCACTCCACCGCGGGAGGCCCTCCCCGCGCCACTGATCAGATCAGCGGATCACACCCACTCAACCAACGTCTCCGATCAGTACAGCTAGCAAAGGTTCGGTACAGAAGGACAGGCTAGAACCTGTCCACCATTCACCAACCTGTGCTGAGCCGGCCGAGGCACCGAGCCGCAACCGTCACGGGTGGGCGAGCAACGTCACGCCCGGCAGGGACCGCGTCCCCTCCAGCAGCGGACTGGTGTGGTTGTCGACCACCCGTCCCACGAACCCGGTCACGTAGGCGTCAGTGTCGACCAGTGCCCGTCGCCCGTCCGTCGACCCGACCGCGAGCAGGAGCCGCAGCGGCGCGGCGAGGCGGTAGGCGCCGTAGTCGGAGAAGTTGAAGTGCTCGGTGCCCGCGAGGCTGAGCAGCCACGCGCGGGTCCCGGGGTGGCCGAGCAGCTGGCGGGCGACGCGCTGGTCCGCCCGGCCAGCCGCGTCCCCGGGTGTGCACGTCCCGGTGATGCACTCGCCGCCGTCGTGGGTCATGACCATGAGCGGCACCGACAGCCCCCGACGGACGACGTCGCCGAACTCCCCGCCGTCCAGGTCGACCGCGCCGCGGCAGCGAGGGTCGTCGGCGCAGGCCTGCAGCGCGGTGGCACCGCCGAACGAGTGGCCGACGTAGACCACCCGACCGCCGTTGACGTGTCGGGCAACCGGACCGTCGGCCAGGTCGGCGACCCGGCGCGCCGCGAAGCGCGCATCCGCGGACCAGACGCCGACGAGCCGGTCCCCCACCGCCTGCGAGGCCGGCACGTGGGGCCCGGCGAAGTCCGAGGGGTTTCCCGCCTGCGTCGCGGTGACGTCCCGGCCGTGCAGCACCGCGTGGTTGGAGCTGTACGTCTCGGTCACCCCCGCGACGACGTAGCCATGGCTCGCCAGCTCCTCCGCGAGGGTGGTGTACTGCAGGGCCGAGAACCCCAGACCGGGCTCGAGGACCACCACGGGGAAGCGCCCGCCCGCCGCGGCAGCTCCCTCGCGCGAGTGGGTCCGCACCACCCGGAAGTCGGTCTCACCCAAGCCGATCGGCGATGGCAGGTGCACACCGCGCCACAACCCCGGTGCGTATGCCGCCTGGCCGGCTTGCGCCTGGCCAGCGCCGGCGCCCGACTCTGCTGGGTACCAGAGCCACACGGGAAGCTCCCGCGGCTGCCCGCCGCGGGGAGCGAGTGGGTCGGTGCGCGAGGTGTCCGTCCACTCGTAGCGGACCCGGGCGACCGCGTAGGACCCTGATGGGGCCGGGAGGGCGACGGGCTCACGGTGCCGCCACGCGGCATACCCGGTGTAGGCGGCGCCCAGCACCACCACCACCGCGGCCGCGACGAGCAGGCGGGCCACGGCACGCCTGACCCCCGCCCCTGCCGCCATGCCTGCCATCATCGCGCCGCCCACCTGTGGACCCACTGTGAAGCATCGCCTGGCGCAGTCCCGGGACCGGCGTGCGCCGGGTGCCGTCGGTGCGTCAGGATGCGGTCATGGCCGACCAGGACGTGACGACAGACTTCCCCACGCAAGCCGCCGAGCTCGACGCGCGCGACCCGCTTGGGCACCTGCGCGAGCGGTTCCTCACGCCGGAGGGCAGCGACCTGGTCGCATACTTCGACGGCAACTCGCTCGGCCGACCGGTCGCCGCAGCGGTCGAGCGCCTGACCGCCTTCGTGACGGGCCCGTGGGGTGAGCGGCTCATCCGGTCCTGGGACGACGAGTGGCTCGACTGGCCGATGCAGCTCGGCGACCGGCTGGGGACGCTGTGCCTCGGCGCGGCCCCCGGCCAGACCGTCGTGGCCGACTCGACGACCGTGCTCCTCTACAAGCTGAGCCGTGCCGCGGTCGACGCGCAGGCCGCCAAGGGCCGCACCGAGATCGTCCTCGACACCGACAACTTTCCCACCGACCGGTACGTCCTCGAAGGCATCGCGGCGGAGCGCGGGCTCACCCTGCGCTGGATCCAGACCGACGAACGGGCCGGGGTGACGCCCGAGCAGGTCCGCGAGGTCGTCGGCGAGCAGACCGCGCTGGCGGTCTTCAGCCACGTGGCCTACCGCTCCGGCTTCATCGCCGACGCGGCCGGCATCACCGACGCGGTCCACGAAGCCGGAGGCCTCGTGCTCTGGGACCTGTGCCACAGCGGGGGCTCGGTCCGGGCGGCCCTCGACGACTGGGGTGCCGATCTTGCGGTCGGTTGCACCTACAAGTACCTCAACGGCGGGCCGGGGTCACCGGCGTGGGCCTACGTCGCGGAACGCCACCACAGCATGCTGCAGCAGCCGGTCTGGGGCTGGCTGGGTCGGCGCGACGCGTTCCAGATGGGGCAGGGCTACGAGCCCGCCGCGGGCATCCGCTCGTTCGTCTCGGGCACGCCACCCATCCTGGGCATGGTGCCGCTGGACGCCAGCCTGGACGTGGTCGAGGAGGCCGGCATCGACGCGATCCGCGCGAAGTCCGTCGAGCTGACCGAGCTCGTCATCCGGATGGCCGACGCGCTGCTCGGGCCGCTGGGTGTCGAGGTCGCCAGCCCTCGCGAGCCCGCGCGACGGGGTGGCCATGTCACGTTGCGGCGCAACGGCTTCCGTGCCGTGACGGCAGTGCTCTGGGAAGAGGGGATCATCCCGGACTACCGCGACCCGGACGGGATCCGCATCGGCGTGTCACCCCTGTCGACCAGCTTCGCCGAGGTGGTCGAAGGCATGTACGCGCTGCGCGACGCCGTCGAGCGCCTCGACGCCTTCAAGTAGCGTGGCGTCATGGCCGAGGCACCCAGGGCGCTGCTGATCGTCGACGTCCAGAACGACTTCTGCGAGGGCGGCTCCCTGGGAGTGGCCGGAGGTGCGGAGGTCGCGCGCCGCATCAGTGAGCACGTGGTGCAGCACGGCGAGGAGTATGCCGCGATCGTCGCCACCGCGGACTGGCACGAGGACCCGGGGGCACACTTCAGCGACCACCCTGACTTCGCCGGCTCGTGGCCGCCGCACTGCCGGGTGGGCAGCGACGGGGCGCTGTTCCACCCCGGCGCGGAGCGGGCTCTCGAGCGCGTCGAGGCGATCTTCCGCAAGGGCCTGCACGCGGCCGCGTACAGCGGTTTCGAGGGTTTCACCGTCGAGGCCGACCAGCGCGTGGCGCTCGCGGACTGGTTGCGGGACCGCGCGATCGAGGAGGTCGACGTCGTGGGCATCGCCACCGACTACTGCGTGCGGGCCACCGCCCTCGACGCGGTGGACGAGGGCTTCGCCACGCGGGTGCTGCTGGACCTGACAGCCGGCGTTGCCCCGGAGAGCACGCAGCGGGCCCTGGGCGACTTCGCGACCCAGGGCGTCACCACGCGTGGCGAGGTCGCCCCGCCGAACGCAGGTGGCGCGTAGCGCCCGCGCGCGCAGGGGAGCCGGAGGCGGTCCGTAGCGCCGGCGCGGTGCGGAGGACCCTCGCGGGTCAGTGACGGCCGCCCTCGGCGGCACCTGCCACGGTGACGGGCTGGCCGTTCGCGACCAGCTTCCAGTCGTAGGTGGTGAAGGTCGTCG
The DNA here is from genome assembly GCA_025936615.1 of Pedococcus sp. The sequence continues at coordinate 3,603 of JAICSZ010000151.1, forward strand.
GGTCGAACGTGTCCTGGGCAGTAACCCAGTCGATGAGCAGCTGCCTGATCTCGCGCTGGGCGTTGTAGACGACCGGTGCCGTCGTCACCCCGGGGAACCCGCCGCCACCGGACTGCCGGTAGTTGTTGATCGCCACGACGAACTGCGCCGCCGGGTCGAGCGCCTCACCGTCGTAGGTGAGGTTGGTGATCCGGTGCCCGACCTCCTGGGCGATGTCGATGTCGTAGGCCAGTGACGCGTCGAGGCCGCCCATGATGTCGTAGTTGTAGTCGGGGATCGGGGTGCTCGTCGCGGGGCTGACCGCGTTGGTGACGTCGTCGGGGGCAAAGGGGCCGGTGCCCGTGACCGTCTTGAAGTAGGCCGCCGAGAACTCCAGATAGTCCTTGACCTGCTGCCCCGTGAACCGGATCCCGAGCAGGGTGTTGTCGTAGATGTACATGCCCGCCACGTCGCGGACCGTCACGTCGCCAGCCGGGATCGAGGCGTCGCGGTTGAACGGCGCAGCGATCGACAGCACCGGCAGCGCCTCGTCGGGTGTGCCGGTGATCGCGGTCCGCACCGCGTCGGCCTGCACGTGGTTGATGAAGTCCATCGCCGCGGTGTCCTCGAACCGGGACGTCTCGGCCGACATCGCCTCCAGGCAGGTGCCGATCACGGAGTTGACGTAGGTGCGCACCACCGCGTGGTCGTCGCGGACCAGCGCAGCGACCTCGGGGTCGGCCGGCACGGTGTTGGAGTTGAGCAGGTGGCTGTGCGCGGCCGTGAGCGACCACCTCCCGGCGTCGTTCTTGACGTCGAGGTCCATGACCGCGAGCCGCATGCCCCACTTGAGCGGCTCGGTCATCAGCACCTTCTTGCCGGGCGTCACCTTGCTGTCGACGAGCTCCTCGACCACCTCGAGGTGGGCGTGCCCGACGAGGATCGCGTCAATCCCGGCGACCTCCTCGGCCATCTGCCGGGAGGCGTTCTCAGGGAACGGGATCGCGTCGCCGTAGGACGACCCGGGGATGGGGCCGGAGTGGCTGGAGACGACCACCAGGTCGCACCCGGCCCGCTTGAGCTTGGGCACCCACACCTTGGCCTGCTCGACCACGCCCGGGAACTTCACCTGTCCGTCGACGTTCGCCCTGTCCCAGATGGCGACGCCCGGGGTCACCAGCCCGAGGATGCCGATCTTGAGCGGCTTGGCCACTCCGGCGACGTTGAAGCTGCGGATCAGGTGGGGCTGGAAGGCGGGCGCGCCGGTGTTCCAGTCGACCGTGTTGGCCGACAGCAGGGGGAAGTTGCACTGGCTCTCGAACTTGCGCAGCGTGTCGATGCCGTAGTTGAACTCGTGGTTGCCCAGCGCGGCTGCGTCGTAGCCGATGGCGTTCATGGCCTTGGCCATGGGGTGCACCGAGCCGCCGGTGATCGGGTCGACCTTGGCGTAGTAGTAGGCCAGTGGCGTGCCCTGGATGATGTCGCCGGCGTCGAGGACCAGCGTGTTCTGCGCGCCACGCTCCTCGCGCATCGCCTTGACCAGGGTCGCGATCTTGGCGAGCCCGACGTCGTTGCCGGCGCTGTCGGAGTAGACGGCGTCCTTGAAGTAGTCCCAGTCGAGCACGTTGCCGTGGCTGTCCGTGGTGCCGAGGACCGTGAGCCGGTATGCCGCGGGGCCGTGTCCGCGCGGCGGCGTCCCCTTCTCCTGCGCCGCGTGCGCCGGGGCGGGCGCGGCCAGCAGCGCGGCGCCGGCGCCGGCTCCCCCGATGGCGGCCATGGTGAGCATCTCGCGGCGGGACCGCTCCTGCTGAACCAGTCGTGCGGCTGCGGACGGGGACGGTGATGGGGACACGAGACCTCCGGGGGCAGGGCCGCCGCGGAGGCTGGCGTCCTCCCGGCAGAGGTGGCGCACCCGACGTCGGCGTCGCGGCGCGAGCTCCCACCCTAGCGGCGGGCGCCGTCCCCGGACAGGCCCACTCGGACGAGCGCTCGCTGCACGCCGTGGTCAGCCGATGCTGTAGTCGGACCCGTCCCCGGGCACGGTGCCACCCTGACCCTTGTTCCAGGACCAGGCGTACGCCCCGTCGTCGACCGCTCGGCCGCCCTCACCGAGCTCCAGCGGGCGGAAGGTGTCCACCATGACGGCGAGCTCGTCGAAGTAGTGCACCCCGATCGAGCCCTCGGTGGCCCCGGGTTGCGGCCCGTGCGGGTGTCCGCCGGGGTGCACCGAGATGGAGCCCTTGCCGATGCCGGAGCCCTTGCGGGCCTCGTAGTCGCCGTCGACGTAGAACATGATCTCGTCGCTGTCGACGTTGGAGTGGTAGTAGGGCACCGGGATCGACA
>JAICSZ010000399.1 GCA_025936615.1 Pedococcus sp.
CGGGAGACCGTGCCTGTCTCGACGTCCCACGCCAGCACCCAGCGGCCGTGCACGCCCCGCGACTCGTAGAGCACGGTGTGCGCGTCGGCCCACCCCAGGACTGTGCAGCAGCCCTTGAACCGCCCCGTCTGGCCATCCGGGTTCTCGGGCGCCAGGAGCAGGTGTGCGGTGAGCGACTCCACGTCAACTGCCACCAGCCCCTGGTAGATCGGTCCGACTCCGAACCTTCCCCTGATCACGGCGTGGACCGCGTCCTGGTCGAAGAACGCCCCGGTCGCCGCCCAGCTCTGCGTGTTCACGGTCTCGCCCCAGACATCGGTCACCGGCGCCGCCACGTCGAGGAGCACGTGCGCCTGGTGGTTGTCGTCCTGGTTGCGCACCACGAGGTGCCCGGGGTCGAACGGGTCCGGCATGATCCGGAAGACCCCCTCGTACGCGTCGGTCCCGGCCGCTTCGGCACTCGCGCCCGCCTGCCACGGGTCGATCGACCAGGTCCACGTCGAGGTGCGGGCCAGGACAGTGCCGTCGTCGGCGGTGAAGGCAGCTGACTCGAGGCCCTGGTCGGGCACCTGGTATCGCGTCACGCCACCGGTGCGGAGGTCGAGGCGCACCACCGCGCCCGGCTGGGCGAACACCACGTAGGTCCCACCGCCGACTGCCCGCACCCCGAGCGGCCCGGCGCCCTCGGTGTGGGCCAGGGGGTGCAGGGTGAGGGTGTCGACGAGCACCTGGTCGCCGCGAGCCGTCACGAGCACGGGGTGGAATCCGCCCCCGGTGGCACGCAGGTACACCGCGACCACCGACTCGGGTGGGTGGCCGAGCGTCGAGAGCGGCTGCGCCTTGGCGTGCAGGTCGAGCCGCTCGGGAAGCCCGACCTCCAGGAGTGGGAGCCGCTGCTCGGTGCCCTCGAGGGGCATGAGTGCGTATGCCGTGTGGTCAGGCAGGAGCTGCTCTCCAGTTGTCGTGGGGGAAGGGACCGGCGGCGGCAGCTCGTCCTTGTTCGCGGACTGCACCGCGCTCACCGCGAGGACGGCCGCAGCCAGCGCACCGACCGAGCCGACGACGACGCGGCGCCGGTGGTGCTGGTCCGCCACCGCCCGCGCCCAGGCCGGCTCGGCGAAGTCGAGCTCGCGAACTCCCTCGCTGGCGCGTTCGAGCAGGGTGGACAGGTCGCGCCCCGTCACGACAGGTCACCGCCGGCGGGTGCGAGGCCGGGCATCACTGCGCGCAGCGTGGCGATGGCGCGGTCGGCCTGGCTCCTGACCGCCCTCGTGGAGATGCCGAGCGCCTCGCCGGTGTCGGCCTCGGTGCGGTCCTCGAAGAACCGGAGCACCAGCACCGCCCGCTGCCTCGGGGTCAGCAGCTCGAGGGCCCGCTCGAGGTCGATGCGGTTGTCGACGCCGCCTTGGCGGCCCTGGTCGTCGACCAGTGGCTCCAGGTGGAGGTCGAGCGACTCGCGCCGGCTTCGGCGCCATGACGAGACGGCGTCGCGGTAGAGGACCCGTCGCACGTAGGCGTCGGGGTCCTCGGCGCGAAGCCGGCCCCAGCGCGTGGCCAGCTTGGCCAGCGCACGCGCGAGGAGCTCCTCGGCGAGGTGGGTGTCACCGCAGACGAGGAACGCGCCACGCAGCAACCGGTGCTGGCGCGCACGCACGTACTGCGCGAACTCCTCGTCGACCTCGCGCCGCATGCCACCTCCTCGCGACCATGCCTGCTGGGGTCCTCACCCAAGTAACGCATGAAACCGCGAGACTGGTCAGCCACCCGAGCCCCGAGCTCCTGCGACCTGAGCGTCCAGGGGGCTCAGGTCGACCTGGCTCGGTCACGGCAGCCGCCGCCCGGCCCGCCCAGCGAGCCCCGCCTCGTAGGCGAACACCACCACCTGCACCCGGTCGCGCAGTCCCAGCTTGGTGAGCACGCGCGCGACGTGCGACTTGACTGTCGTGACCCCGAGGAACAGGCGCTCGGCGATCTCGGCGTTCGAAAGCCCCTGTGCCACAAGGCGGACCACGTCGACCTCACGCGCGGTCAGGCTGGACAGCCCTGGGTCCTCGGCGCGGCCGCCGACCTGCACGAAGGTGTCCACGAGGCGCTCCATCACGGCTGGTGCCAGGACCAGCTCGCCGTCCACGACGCGCCGGAGGGCGGACAGCAGCAGGCTACGGGGGCTGTCCTTGAGCAAGAACCCGCTCGCCCCCAGCCGCAGCGCCTGCATGACGTACTCGTCGAGGTCGAAGGTGGTCAGCACCAGCACCTTGGGCGGGTCCGGGGCTGCGAGCACCGCGCGGGTCGCCGCCAGCCCGTCCATGCCTGGCATGCGGACATCCATGAGCACCACCGCGGGGCGCTGGCGGCGCACGACGTCCACCGCCTCGGCACCGTCCGAGGCCGTCCCGACAACGGCCATGTCCGGCTGGCTGTCGATGATCATGGTGAACCCGTCGCGCACGAGGTCCTGGTCGTCGACGAGCACCACCGTGATGTCACCCATGGGAGACCTGCACCGGGACGGTCGCTGCCACGCGGAACCCGCCGTCAGCAGTGGGCCCGATCTCCACGTCGCCGCCTAGCATCGCGACCCGCTCGCGGATGCCGCGCAGCCCGCTGCCACCGGGCCGCACCGGGTCGGTCCCGGTCCCGTCGTCGACCACCTCGACTGCCACACCGCCGGCACCTTGCGTGACCCGCACTCTCGCGCGGTGGGCCCCGGAGTGACGCAGGGTGTTGGTCAGCGCCTCCTGGACCACCCGGTAGAGGGCGAGGTCCGCGCCGGGCGACAGGCCCTCGGGGGACCCGGACGACTCGTGGTCGACCTGCAGGCCACTCCGGCGGACCGACTCTATGAGCTCGTCGAGCCGGGCGAGGCCCGGCTGCGGCGTCGACGGGACC
>JAICSZ010000456.1 GCA_025936615.1 Pedococcus sp.
CGTTCGACATCGCGCGGGCCACCACGTCGCGCGACGCGAGGTCCTTCATCACCGGGGCGTAGCGCTCCATGAAGCGCTCACCCTCGCTGTTGCGCAGGATGCCGCCCTCGCCGCGGGCCGCCTCCGACAGCAGCACGCCGAGCCCGGCCAGGCCGGTCGGGTGGAACTGGAAGAACTCCATGTCCTCGAGCGGGAGCCCCTTGCGCCACACGATGCCCATGCCGTCGCCGGTGAGGGTGTGCGCGTTCGAGGTGGTGCGGAACACCTTGCCGAAGCCGCCGGTGGCGAGGATGACCGACTTGGCGCTGAAGACGTGGATGTCCCCGGTGGCGAGCTCGTAGGCCACCACGCCCGAGACCCGTCCATCGGTCATCAGCATGTCGAGGACGTAGAACTCGTTGTAGAACTCCACGTTGTGCTTGATGCACTGCTGGTAGAGCGTCTGCAGGATCATGTGGCCGGTGCGGTCCGCGGCGAAGCAGGAGCGGCGTACGGCGGCCTCGCCGTGGTTGCGCGTGTGGCCGCCGAACCGGCGCTGGTCGATCTTGCCCTCCTCGGTCCGGTTGAAGGGCAGCCCCATCTTCTCGAGGTCGAGGACGGCGTCGATGGCCTCCCTGGTCATCACCTCGGCGGCGTCCTGGTCGACGAGGTAGTCGCCGCCCTTGACGGTGTCGAAGGTGTGCCACTCCCAGTTGTCCTCCTCGACGTTCGCCAGCGCGGCGCACATGCCGCCCTGGGCCGCTCCGGTGTGGGACCGGGTGGGGTAGAGCTTGGTCAGGACCGCCGTACGCGTCCGCTGCCCGGACTCGAGGGCGGCGCGCATGCCCGCACCGCCGGCGCCGACGATGACCACGTCGTAGGTGTGGTAGGTGACCGTGTTGACGGGCATGGTGGTGGGCATGATTGGTCCCAGTCCTCACTGACAGACGGCGAGCGTGGAGCCCGGGTCGGCGCACGGGTCGAAGGTGAAGATGACCAGGGTGCCGAGCACGATCACGACGAGCGCCGAGAAGTAGAGCAGCGTCTTGAGGATGAAGCGCGTGTGCGGCTTGGTCGCGTAGTCGTTGATGATCGTGCGCAGGCCGTTCATGCCGTGCAGCTCCGCGAGCCACAGCATCGCGAGGTCCCAGACCTGCCAGAAGGGGTTGGCCCACTTGCCGGCGACGAACGCGAAGTCGATGGCGTGGATGCCCCGGCCGAGCATCAGGTTCACGAAGAGGTGGCCGAAGACGAGTACGACGAGCAGCAGCCCGGAGCCACGCATGAACAGCCAGCTGTTGAGCTCGAAGTTGCCGGCCCTGGCCGCCTTGTACGGGGCGCGCGGCGGGTCGATCGCGGGGGCACTCATGCGGTCAGCCTCCGAACACGTTGGAGAGGTGGCGGATCACGAAGGGCACCATCAGCACCACCCAGAGACCGACGACGCCGTAGGACATCTGCCGCTGGTAGCGCGGGCCCTTCTCCCAGAAGTCGACGAGCACGATGCGGATGCCGTTGAGCGCGTGGAAGAGCACCGCTGCGACGAGGCCGACCTCCATGATCCCGACGACGGGGTTCTTGTAGGTGGCCACGGCGGTGTTGTACGCGTCGGGGGAGACCCGCACCATCGAGGTGTCGATCACGTGGGCGAAGAGGAAGAAGAAGATCAGGACGCCGGTGATGCGGTGCAGCACCCAGGTCCACATGCCTTCCCGACCCCGGTACAGCGTTCCCGCCGGCGAGCTGGCCACTTCGCATCCCTCCTGGTGGACGACCTGGCCAGCCTATCCGCGGCCCACCGCCCATCGACCGCCGCGTCCTGTGACGTCCGTTACCGCACGGCCCCCGTGGCACTACCCAGGGCGGTGTCGGACAAACGGTGCGACGGTTTACCCTGAGGAGCATGACCGAAGGCGAAGCCCCCACCGCGGGCGCACCCGGGGCAGGAGACGTGAACCGCACCGAGTCCGGCCTCCCGTTCGAGTCCCTCTACGGGCCCGAGTCACTGGCGGGCTTCGACCCCGCCGAGAAGCTGGGTCCGCCCGGAAGCTTCCCGTTCACCCGGGGCGTCTACCCGTCGATGTACACCGGCCGGCCGTGGACGATGCGGCAGTATGCCGGCTTCGGCACCGCCAAGGAGTCCAACGAGCGCTACCGGCAGCTGGTCGCCCACGGCACCGGCGGGCTGCGCGTGGCCTTCGACCTCCCGACCCAGATGGGACACGCCTCCGACGCCGACATCTCGCACGGCGAGGTCGGCAAGGTCGGCGTCGCGATCGAC
>JAICSZ010000516.1 GCA_025936615.1 Pedococcus sp.
CGTCCGGGTGCTCGTGGTGGACGACGAGCTGTCGATCACCGAACTGCTGTCCATGGCCCTGCGCTACGAGGGATGGCAGATCCGGAGTGCCGGGGACGGCACGGGCGCCATCCAGACCGCGCGCGAGTTCCGGCCCGACGCCGTGGTCCTGGACATGATGCTGCCCGACATGGACGGGTTCACCGTCACCCGGCGACTTCGCGACACGGGGCGGCACCTGCCGATCGTGTTCGTCACGGCGCGGGACTCCTTGGACGACAAGGTCAAGGGGCTCACGGTCGGCGGTGACGACTACGTCACCAAGCCGTTCAGCCTCGAGGAGGTGGTGGCGCGGATCCGCGCGGTGCTGCGCCGCACCCGGGGCGAGCTCGACGACAGCGCCGCGCTTCGGTTCGAGGACCTCGAGCTCGACGAGGACTCCCACGAGGTGAGCCGGGCGGGGCGCTCGATCGACGTCTCCCCCACCGAGTTCAAGCTGCTGCGCTACCTCATGCTCAACCCCAACCGGGTGCTGTCCAAGGCGCAGATCCTCGACCACGTGTGGGACTACGACTTCCGGGGGGAGAGCGGCATCGTCGAGTCCTACATCTCCTACCTGCGCCGCAAGATCGACACCGACGGCCTGCCCGCGCTGATCCACACCAAGCGCGGCGTCGGGTACGTGCTGCGCAAGCCACCGGAGGGCTAGCCCGTGACGACGACCGCGCCCATGCCCGGCCGACTCGCCCGCACCGCTCGACCCGCACTCCGGCGGGTCAGCCGTCGACTCGAGGCGCTGCCACTGCGGCTGCGCCTCATCGCCATCCTGGTGGTGCTGCTCCTCGTGGCGTTGACGTTGACCGCCGGCGCGACCGCGGTGCTCATGCGCAAGGACCTCGTGGCGGCCGTGGACCGCGACCTCCAGCGCGCGTGGCCCACCGTCGCCAGGCAGGCGCTCGACACGCTGCGCACCCAGAGCCGTTCGCGGCTTCCGACCGGTTACGCCGTGGTCTTCTACCCCAGCGACGGCTCGCGCCCCGTGGAGATCGATCCCACGGGTGCCCAGCTGCGCCCTGCCGTGCCCGACACCTTGCCGCTCGACAGCCCGCACGTACGCACCGACCGGCCCTTCACGATCGCCTCCCGTGACGGCGACACCATGTGGCGGGCCGTCGGCGGCCGGCTGACGAACGACAGCGCCACCTTCATCGTCGCCGTGCCGCTGGAGAGCGTGGACCGCACGGTGCGCAAGCTCATCGTCGTGGAGCTGCTGATCGGGCTCGCCGTGCTCGCGGCTTGCGCCGCGGCAGGGTGGTATGCCGTCCAGCGCGCCTTCCGTCCGCTGCGCCAGATCGAGGACACCGCCGCCGCCATCGCCGACGGCGACCTGGGGCGGCGCATCCCGACCCGCACGGCAAAGGACGAGGTCACCTCGCTGTCCCGCTCGCTCAACGCGATGCTCGCCCAGATCGAGCAGTCGTTCTCCGACCGGGAGGCGTCGGAGGAGCGGATGCGACAGTTCGTCGCCGACGCGTCGCACGAGCTGCGCAC
>JAICSZ010000477.1 GCA_025936615.1 Pedococcus sp.
CAACGAGGCCAACGGCGAGGACAACAACGACGGCGAGAGCCACAACCGCTCGTGGAACTGCGGCGTCGAGGGCCCGACCGACGACCCCGTCATCAACGCCCTGCGCAGCCAGCAGCAGCGCAACTTCCTCACGACGCTGCTGCTCTCCCAAGGCGTCCCGATGCTGCTGCACGGCGACGAGCTCGGGCGCACCCAGGGCGGCAACAACAACGGCTACTGCCAGGACAACGAGACGAGCTGGGTGCACTGGGACCTCGGGGACGAGGCCAAGGACCTGCTCGCCTTCACGCAGCGGCTGGTCGAGCTGCGGCGACAGCACCCGGTGTTCCGCCGGCGCCGCTTCTTCGCCGGGTCGGCCGCCCACGGTGGTGAGAGTGAGGTCGGCGACATCGGCTGGTTCCAGCCCGACGGCCAGCACATGGACGAGCAGGCGTGGGACAACAGCCGTGCCAGTGCGATGACGGTCTTCCTCAACGGCGCCGCGATCCCGGAGCCTGACGCCCGGGGCAACCCGGTCGTCGGCGACAGCTTCTTGGTGCTGTTCAACGCATCGGCGGACCCGCTGGCATTCGTGCTCCCCGACAAGTCCTATGGCGAGGCGTGGACCGCCGAGATCGACACTGCTGCCAGCGTGGTCGACACGACCACGCACCAGCCGGGGTCCACGATGACCGCCCAGGGCCGCAGCGTGGTGGTGCTGCGCTGCACCCGGGTCACCGCGACCGGCGCGCCCGCGGGGGCGGCCACCGCGCGCAAGTGACGGCCGTCGGGGGCAGCGCGCCCGACACGGGTATGCCGCGTGGCCGGGGCGGGCATCGCGCGGCACCCGGGCGCGTGGTCCCGAGCGGGACGTACCGCCTGCAGCTCCAGCCTGCCTTCACCTTCGAACAGGCCGCGGAGCAGGCGGACTACCTTGCGGCGCTGGGTGTCTCGCACGCGTACCTGTCTCCGGTCCTGGCACCCACGCCCGGGTCCACGCACGGCTACGACGTGGTCAGCCACGAGTACCTCAACGAGGAGCTCGGCGGATCGGCCGGGTTCGACCTCCTGACCGCGGCGTTGCGCGGCGTCGGTCTCGGGGCAGTCGTCGACGTCGTGCCCAACCACATGGCCACGCCGACGCCGGCCTGGCTCAACCACCCGTGGTGGCTCTTGCTGCGTGACGGTCAGGAGTCCGACCACGCCCAGTGGTTCGACGTCGACTGGTCTGTCGAGGACGGCAAGGTGCTGGTCCCCGTGCTCGGCCAGCCGCTGGCCGCCGTGCTCGCCGCTGGCGAGCTGTTTGTGGCCGGTGACGGCGGACACCTGCGCGACGAGCCCGTGCTGCGCTACTTCGACCACGAGTTCCCCCTCCACCCCGGCACCGAGACCCTCGAGCTGCCGGATCTCGTCGCGGCGCAGTGCTACCGGCTCTGCGACTGGCGAGAGGGAAGGACCAGGCTCAACTACCGCCGGTTCTTCGACGTCACGACGCTGGCGGCGATCCGCGTGGAGGACCGGGACGTGTTCGACCACTCGCACCGACTGCTCCTCCAGGAGCTGAGCGCCGGCACCATCGACGGGCTGCGCATCGACCACCCCGACGGCCTCGCCGACCCCGCCGGCTACCTCGACTGGCTGGCCGGGGCGAGCGGCGAAGCCTGGGTCGTCGCGGAGAAGATCCTCGAGGGCGACGAGGAGCTGCCACCGGACTGGCGCTGCGCCGGAACCACCGGCTACGACACGCTCATGCGGGTGGGCGGGGTCTTCGTCGACCCTGCCGGTGCCGGGCCGCTCACCGACCTGCTGGCGCGCGTCGTCGGCGAAGCCCAGGACCTCGACGCGATGGTGCTCGAGGCCAAGCGCCAGGTCGTGACCGAGGTCCTGCCCGCCGAGGTGAACCGGCTGATGCGGCTGGTCGCACGCATCCTCCCCGCCGAGGACCAGGAGTCCCTGCGCCGCGCCCTCGAGGCCCTGCTCGTGGCCGTCGACCGCTACCGCGCCTACCTCGAGCCCGGCCATCCGGCGGACGCTGCCCAGCTCGCGGTGCTGGCGCG
>JAICSZ010000261.1 GCA_025936615.1 Pedococcus sp.
CCTCCATGGCAGCCTCGGAGAGGCGGTCGTCGGCGCGGGTGGCGCCGCGTTCGGTGACCCGGGTGGTGGCGAGCTCCAGGATCACGCCCGACACGTCCCGGGCCTGCGACTCGACCGCACCCGTGCAGCTCATGTCGCCGACCGTGCGGTAGCGAACGGTGCGGGTCTCCACGCGCTCACTCGTCCTCGGCCGGCCCCAGTCCCCTGCCGACAGCCACATCCCGTCACGGGCGAACACCTCGCGCTCGTGGGCGTAGTAGAGATCGGGCAGCGCGATTCCCTCGCGCTCGATGTAGCGCCACACGTCGAGCTCGGTCCAGTTCGACAGCGGGAAGACGCGTACGTGTTCGCCCGGTGCGTGCCGGCCGTTGTAGAGGTCCCACAGCTCCGGTCGCTGGCGCCGGGGGTCCCACGCCCCGAACGCATCCCGCAGGCTGAACACCCGCTCCTTGGCGCGCGCCTTCTCCTCGTCCCGACGGCCGCCGCCGAACACCGCGTCGAAGCGCCCTGCCTCGATCGCGTCGAGCAGGGGCACGGTCTGCAGCGGGTTGCGAGTGCCGTCGGCACGCTCGCGCAGCCGGCCGTCGTCGAGGTAGTCCTGCACCTTCGCGACGTCCAGGCGGACGCCGAGCCGCGCCACGGTCTCGTCGCGGAACTGCAGGACCTCGGGGAAGTTGTGCCCCGTGTCGACGTGCAGCAGCCCGAACGGCAGCGCCGCCGGCGCGAACGCCTTGATGGCCAGGTGGACCATCACCACCGAGTCCTTGCCACCGGAGAACAGCACCACCGGTCGCTCGAACTCCCCCGCCACCTCACGGAAGATGTGGATCGCCTCGGACTCGAGGTGGTCGAGGTGGTCGAGTACGTAGGTCGTGCTCATGTGTGCAACCCGCATTCGGTCTTGTCCTTGCCGGCCCAGCGACCGGCCCTGGCGTCCTGCCCCTCGGCGACGGGCCGGGTGCATGGCGCGCACCCGATCGACGCGTAGCCCTCCTGTCGCAGGGGGTTGAGGAACACCCCGTGCTCCGCGACGTACCGCTCCACGTCCTCGTCGGTCCAGGCCGCGAGCGGGTTGAGCTTGACCATGCCGCGGCGCGCGTCCCACCCCACGAGTCCGATGTCGGTGCGGGTCGGTGCGTCGACGCGTCGCATCCCCGTCACCCAGGCGTCGTGGTCCTCGAGCGCCCGGTTGAGCGGCTCGACCTTGCGCATGGCGCAGCAGGCGTCGGGGTCCCGGTCGTGCAGCCGCGGGCCGTGCTCGGCGTCCTGCTGCGCCACGGTGAGCAGCGGCAGGACGGTGCGGATCCGCAGCGGCAGCATGGCCTGGTAGGCATCCCGGGTCCCGAGGGTCTCGGCGAAGTGGTACCCGGTGTCCAGGAAGAACACGTCGGCGCCGGGCAGGGTCGTCCCGACCAGGTGCACGAGCACCTCGTCGCCCATCGAGGACGCGACCGTGAGCCGGTCAGCGAAGGTGTCGGCGGCCCAGCGCAGCGCCTCGCGTGCAACCTCCAGACGCCCTTGGTATGCCGCGTGGGCACCATCCGACTCCAGCTGGGCGAAGTACGACTCACCTTGCGCAGCAAGGCGTCTCAACACCTCGGCCGGACGGGGGCCGGTGGTTGCGGCGTGGGTGCTCGCGGTCATGTCCGGCTCCCCCGCAGCTCGGCCTCCTCGCGGACCCGCCCGGGGATCTGGGCGGCGTCCACGGCGACGAGGCGGACGACGAAGACGCGGGCGCACCCCCGGCACTGCCAGGCACCCGTCGGCTCCTCCACCGGCCAGAGGTCCTCGTCCGCGCAGTAGGGGCAGTTCTGGACGGCACTGCCGTGCAGGTCCTCACTCATCGCAGGTCCTCCTCGTCGGCGCGCCTGGCCCAGTGGGCGAACGACTCCCCGGGCCCACGCTGGTCGAGGTAGCGACCGGCGATCCGCTCGACGTAGTCCGGCAGCTCGGTGGCGCTGACCTTCAGCGCGCGCGTCTTGCGGGCCAGTCCGGCCTCGGGGCCGATCGCCCCGCCGAGGTGCACCTGGTAGCCCTCGACGTACTCGCCGGTGCCGGGGTCGGGGATCACCATGCCTTTGAGGCCGATGTCGGCGACCTGGGTGCGAGCGCAGGCGTTGGGGCAGCCGTTGACATGAATCGACAGCGGGGTGTCGAAGTCGGGCAGCCGGCGCTCGAGCTCCGTGATGAGCGCGTCGGTGCGGTTCTTGGTCTCGACCAGGGCAAGCTTGCAGAACTCGATCCCGGTGCAGGCCAACGCGCCCCGGCGGAACTCGCTCGGGTCGCTGTCCAGGCCGAGCTCGGCGAGGCCGGCCTGCAGGGGCGCGACCTCGTGCCCCGGCACGTCGAGCACGAGGATGTTCTGGGCGACGGTCACCCGGATCCTCCCCGAGCCGTGTTGGCGCGCGAGCTCGGCGACCTTCGCCAGCCGCTCGCCGCCGATCCGCCCGCTCACCACCGTCACGCCGACCCAGTGCAGCCCGTCCTTCTGGAGGTGCACACCGACGTGGTCCGGACGGCGTCCGGGGGCGCGCACCGGCGCCGGGCCGTCCGGAAGGCTTCGACCGAGGTACTCCCCCTCGAGCACCTCGCGGAACCGCTCGACACCCCAGTCCGCCACGAGGAACTTCAGCCGGGCCCGGTTGCGCAGCCGGCGGTAGCCGTGGTCCCGGAAGATCCCGACGACCCCGGCCCAGACCTCGGGCACCTCCTCGAGGGACACCCACACGCCGACCCGCTGGGCGAGGTGCGGGTTGGTGCTCAGCCCGCCGCCGACCCACAGGTCGAAACCGGGACCGAGCTCGGGGTGGTGCACGCCCACGAACGACACGTCGTTGAGCTCGTGCGCGACGTCGTGCGCCGGTGAGCCGGAGATGGCGGTCTTGAACTTGCGCGGGAGGTTGGAGAACTCGGGGCTGCCGATGTAGCGCCGGCCGATCTCGCGCAGCGCCCAGGTGCCGTCGACGATCTCGTCGGCGTCGATGCCGGCCACCGGCGAGCCCAGCATGCCGCGGGGCACGTCGCCGCAGGCCTCGGTGGTCTGCAGCCCGACCGACTCGAGGCGGCGCCAGATCTCCGGGACGTCCTCGATGCGCACCCAGTGGAACTGGATGTTCTCGCGGTTGGTGATGTCGGCGGTGCCGCGGGCGAACTCGGAGCTGATGCCGGCAATGGTCGTCACCTGCTCGCCCGACAGCGCCCCACCGTCGGTCCGCACGCGCATCATGAAGTACTCGTCGTCGAGCTCGCTCGGCTCGATCGAGGCGGTGCGGCCGCCGTCGATCCCGGGAGCGCGCTGGGTGTAGAGCCCCCACCAGCGGAACCGACCACGCAGGTCGTCCCCGGGGATCGATGCGAAACCCTCCCGGGCGTAGGTGTCGAGGATGCGGGCGCGGACGTTGAGGCCGTCGTCGTCCTGCTTGAGCCGCTCGTTGTCGTTGAGCGGGGTGCGGTCGCCGTCCGCCCACGCACCCGTCGCCTGGGTGCGGGTGGGCCGCGCTGGCCGGGTCGGGGTCTGCGTCACCCCGACAGTGTGACCGCGTTTTCCTTATGGATCACATAACCGTCCATTATGTGAACGCCTCCGCACGAACCTTTGCTAGCAAAGGTTGCGTAAAGGTGGACAGGTTGGAACCTGTCCGCGTGCACCTAACCTTTGCTAGCAAAGGTTAGGTGCGTATGCCGCGGGGCTGGGTGTGCGCGGCGTCAGGCCAGGGCGACGAGGTCGCGGTAGCCCGCGTTCCAGAGGTCCTCGACACCGTCGGGCAGCAGCAGGATCCGCTCCGGCTCCAGCGCCTCCACGGCGCCCTCGTCGTGGGTGACCAGCACGACCGCCCCCTTGTAGGTGCGCAGCGCGCCCAGGATCTCCTCGCGCGAGGCCGGGTCGAGGTTGTTGGTCGGCTCGTCGAGCAGCAGCACGTTGGCGCTGGACACGACGAGCATGGCCAGTGAGAGGCGGGTCTTCTCGCCGCCCGACAGGACCCCGGCCGGCTTGTCGACGTCGTCCCCGGAGAACAGGAACGACCCGAGCACCTTGCGCACGTCGGTCTCGCCGAAGGAGTCCGGCGCGGCCGACTTCATGTTCGCCAGGACGCTGCGGGTGACGTCGAGGTTCTCGTGCTCCTGGGCGTAGTAGCCGAGCTTGAGGCCATGGCCCGCCCGGACCTCGCCCGTGTCGGGCGAGTCGATCCCGGAGAGGATCCGCAGCAGGGTGGTCTTGCCTGCGCCGTTGAGACCCAGCACCACGACCCGCGAG
>JAICSZ010000431.1 GCA_025936615.1 Pedococcus sp.
ACAACCAGACGGCGCTACGGCTCAAGGGACGGCTGCTGTTCACGCCCGGGGTGATGGTCACCTCGGTGCCGTACCAGCTCCACTCCTCGGAGATCGCCCGCGAACGCGCGAGGCGCGACCTCGACCGCGTCAAGGCCGGTGACCTCCGCCGCGGCACGGTGCGCAGCGGCGGGCAGGTGCCGCCGAAGCGGCAAGTGCATCGGTGAGTCGTCGACCTCGCGAGCGCGCCGCCCGAGGGCGGTCACGGGTAGGCGAGCGGTTCGAGGCCGAGGTGGGGCCGGTGGCCCACGGCGGCCACTGCGTCGTGCGCCACGACGACCGGGTGGTGTTCGTCCGGCACGCGCTGCCGGGTGAGCGGGTGATGGTGTCGGTGACCGAGGGCTCCGACGGGGACCGGTTCTGGCGAGGTGACGCGGTCGCCGTGCTGTCGGCCTCGCCCGACCGTGTGCCGGCTCCGTGCCCGTACGCCGGACCCGGGCTTTGCGGCGGCTGCGACTTCCAGCACGTCGCGCCCGAGCGACAGCGCGCCCTCAAGGAAGCCGTCGTCCGCGAGCAGCTGTCGCGGCTGGCCGGCCTCGACGTCGAGGTGAACGTCGAGGAGGTCGCTCCTCTGCTGCGCTGGCGCAGCAGGATGCGGTACGTCGCGTTGCCGGGCGGGGCACGCGGGCGTCATGTGCACCGCTCGGACGAGGTCCTCGAGATCGAGGACTGCCTGATCGACGCCGCTCTCCCGCCGGCCTCGGTGGAGAGCGTCGCCACGTCGTCCGGGACGCGGGCCTTCCAGGTCGACCCGGACGGCTTCTGGCAGTCGCACGTGGAGGCGCCGCGCGTGCTGGTCGAGACCGTGCTGGCGATGGCGGCACCCTTGCCGGGCGAGCGCGTGCTGGACCTGTACGCCGGGGTCGGGTTGTTCGCCGGGTTCCTCGCCGACGCCGTCGGTCCGGCCGGCTCCGTCGTCGCGGTCGAGGGCTCGAGGGCGGCGTGCCGTGCCGCGCGCGCGAACCTGCCGGGATCGGTGCGCGTCGAGCACGGGACCGTCGACCGGGTCCTGGCGTCGGCGTACGACGAGCCGTTCGACCTGGTGGTCCTCGACCCGCCGCGCGAAGGGGCGCGGCGCCGTGTCGTGCACCAGGTCGTCGACCGCGCCCCCCGAGCGGTCGTCTACGTCGCCTGCGACCCGGCCGCCCTGGCCCGCGACCTGGCGACGTTCGGCGAGCTGGGCTACCAGCTGCAGACCCTCCGCGCGTTCGACCTCTTCCCGATGACCCACCACGTGGAGTGCGTGGCGCTGCTCCAGGAAGCCGGCTCGGACCTGCAGTGATGCGATGGTGGTCACGGCGTCGACCGCCGCCAATCCAACTGATGGCGTCTTACGGGTCGCTGAGGGCTCGCTTTGCAGACAACACCCGACGCACCCCACCCCACTCCACGCCGGCGGGTCTGCGTCGATCGCCAGGCGGACTCACCCGATGTGGGGGGTGGCTGGGGGTGGCGTCGGTGCCAGCGTGCGCACGTGGCAGCTGACCCGTTGGCGCTGACCTGGTGGGGTCACGCCACGGTCACGGTCGAGATCGGCGGGCGGCGCATCGCCACCGACCCGGTCCTGGGCAGACGGCTGCTGCACCTGCGCCGGTACGGCGCCACGCCTGCCGAGCACGCGGCCGAGGCCGACCTCGTGCTGCTGTCCCACCTGCACGCCGATCACACCCACCTGCCGTCCTTGCGGCGGTTCGCACCCGACCTCCCGGTGCTGATGCCCGTCGGAGGGGAGCGGCTTCTCAACCGCCGGTTCGACGTGCGCCCGGTGCGACCAGGCGACGAGCTGGAGGTGGCCGGCGCCAGGATCGCGGTTCTGCCTGCGGACCACGATGGCCGGCGCCTGCCCGGCTCGCGCTGGCATGGCCCGGCGCTCGGCTACCGGGTCGAGTGTGGTGACCACACCTTCTGGTTCCCCGGAGACACTGGCGGTCGGGTGGACTTCCCGGCGGTGCCGCCGGTCGACCTGGCGATCGTGCCGATCGGTGGCTGGGGGCCGACCCTAGGGGACGAGCACCTGGACCCGGACGAGGCAGCCGAGGCGGTCATCGAGGTCGGCGCCCGGTGGGCGGTGCCTGTGCACTGGGGGACCTTCTACCCGTGGGGCCTGGAACAGCTGGGTCGGCGTACCCATCACCACCTGTTCGTGACGCCAGGCGAGCGGTTCGCCGCGGCCATGGAGGGCCGCGACACCGAGGCCAAGGTCCTGACCCCCGGCGAACACGTGCAGCTGTAGCCGTACCGACCCGCCCGCGGTTCACCCGGTTCAGGGGAGCACCGCCCGTCTCGGGAGACTCCATGATCCGTGCGGAGTACGCGCCCGGGGCCCGCGGCTGGTGAGGAGTGGTGCCATGGGATGGCGACCAGGCTCCAGGCTCCGGTCTCTGGACGGGCGCGACGCAGCGGCCGCAGCCTTCGGCGTGCTCGGTGCCAGCCTGGGCCTCTGGCTGGGCACCTGGTTGGCGCCCGGCACC
>JAICSZ010000122.1 GCA_025936615.1 Pedococcus sp.
CTCAACCTCGCCGGGCTGGCGCGCAAGATCGCCGACCTCGCCGAGCGCACCCGCACCAACCGGGTCAGCCCCGACGAGCTCGGCGGGGGCACGTTCACGCTGACCAACACCGGCAGCCGCGGTGCGCTGTTCGACACCCCGATCATCAACCAGCCCAACGTCGGCATCCTCGGCACCGGCGCGGTCGTCAAGCGCCCCGTCGTGGTCACCGACGCCGACGGTGGCGAGACGATCGCGGTGCGCTCGATGGTCTACCTCGCGCTCTCCTACGACCACCGGGTCGTCGACGGCGCGGACGCGGCCAGGTTCCTCAGCGCGATGAAGGCGCGCCTCGAGGACGGCAACTTCGAGGTCTGAGCGCGCCATGACGCAGCGGATCGCCGTCACCGGCTCCTCGGGGGTGGTTGGCACGGCCCTGACGGCGTACCTGCGGGCCAGGGGCGACGAGGTCGTCCGCCTGGTCCGCCGGACGCCGCGGGCGCCAGACGAGGTGTCGTGGGACCCGCCGTCGCGCCGGCTCGACCCGGCCGAGCTGGAGGGTGTCGACGCCCTCGTGCACCTCGCCGGTGCCGGGCCGTCGGACCACAGGTGGACGCCGGCCTACCAGCGCGAGCTGCTGTCCTCGCGCATCGACGGGACCACCACGGTGGCGACCGCCTTGGCCGACCTCCGCGCCCCGGTGCGGCTGGTGAGCCAGTCGGCCATCGGCTTCTACGGCGACCGTGGTGAGGAGGTGCTGTCCGAGGACTCCGGGCCCGGCGAGGGCTTCGTGCCGGAGATGGTGCGGGCCTGGGAGGCCAGTGCGGACCCCGCGCGCGAGGCCGGCCTGTCGGTCGCGCACCCCCGCACCGGCCTGGTCATGGCAGCGAGCGGCGGCGCCCTCGAGCGGATGACGAGGCTGGCCCACCTCGGCATCAACGGTCCCCTGGGCAGTGGGCGGCAGTGGTGGTCCTGGGTCTCGCTGCCTGACACGGTGGCAGCCCTGGCTCACCTCGTCGACCACCCCGAGGTCACCGGGCCGGTCAACGTCGTCGCCCCGGAGCCGGCGCGTCAGCGCGACGTCGCACGCGCCCTCGGACACGTCCTGCACCGGCCGGCAGTGCTGCCCGCCCCGGGCTTCGGGGTGCGGTTGGTCCTCGGTGGCTTCGCCGACGAGGTCCTGACCAGCAAGCGGGTCTCACCGACGCGCCTCCTCGGCACGGGGTTCACGCACCGCGACACCGACCTCGCGCAGCTCCTGCGGACCGAGGTCGGCCGCTAGGACCCCTCCACCTGCTCGACCTGCCAGTGCCCGGCGACCCACCGCAGGGTGAACCGCATCGGCTCCCCCGGTCGCGCCGGCTGTGCCTGGGTCGCGCCCGACTCCGAGACCACCTCGTATGCCGCGGTGTCCACGACCGCTTGCACGCTGGCTCGGTCGGCGGTCACCGCCAAGGCGGTGGCACTGCGCACCCGCAGGTGCACGCCGGCGTAGGCACGACCAGACCGACGGAGCCGGTCGAGGGCGGCCTCGTCCTGCGCCCGCGCGGGTGAGCCCGGGACGTCGAGGCGGGCGAGGTCGCTGCTCGACGTGGTGTTCATCGCGTGGGCGCGCAGGTCGGACAGCTCCTGCATGAGTCCCCGCGGATCCCGCTCGGCGGAGCCGTGGTCGGCGACCAGACCGGGAGTGGCGTGGGCAGTGGGGGTGGATCCTGGCGGGTCCACGGCCGCGGGCGCCTGGCGTCCCGAGGCGACGGAGTGTGGTGGCGTCACGCCGGCGGCCCTTGCCCACGGCAGGTCCGGCGGGTTGAGCGCCAGTGCCGTCACGGCCAGCACGGCCGCCAGCACCCCGAGGGCCACCACTGCGCGACCACGCAGGGAAGGCACCAATGGCCGCCGGAGCCTGGGCACCCAGAGCCTGGGCACGCGAACGCTGGACAGTCGTCTCCGGACTGCCACCGGCTCGGGGTCCGGCCCGGGCGGCTGGGCGGTGCGCAGCCGCGCCGTGAGCAGGGACGTCTCGTCAGTACCCACCACGAGCTGCAGCGCCTCGCACGTGGCCGAGTCGAAGTACGCGAGGGCGAGATCGGCGGCGCTGGGCCGCTCAGCGGGCACTCCGCGCAGCGCCGCGGCGGTGGCGGCGCGCCACGGCAAGGGCAGGCCGGGTGCGAGCTCCTCCAGCGGCCGACGAAGCGCGGCGGGGGCGGGGGCGGCGCCGGTGACGCACCACCACGCGAGTGCGCCCACGGCATACACGTCCGAGGCAGCGGTCGGTGGGGCGCCGTCGAGCACCTCGGGCGCCACGAACCCTGGCGTCCCGAACAGCTCACCCGGACGCTCCCCCGCCAGCCGCGCCACACCGAGGTCGGAGAGCAGGGGTCGCCCGCTGAGCCCGAGCAGCACGTTGGTGGGCGAGACGTCGCCGTGCACCACCCCTGCCGAGTGCAGGCCGGCCAGGGCTCGGGCCACCGGAGCCAGGACCGTCACCGACTCGCCCACGCTCAGGTGCCCACGCGCGGTCACGGCGCGTTGAAGCGAGCCACCGCCGACCCGGTCGAGCACGATCACGACGGTGGGGGGGTCACCGGGCAGCCCCAGCGCCTCGTGGAAGCCCACCAGCCCGTCCACGTCGACGCTCGCCAGCACCCCCACCTCACGGGCCGCGACGTCGGCCTCAGGACCGTCGGCACCCACCGGGACCACCTTGACCGCGACCGCGGCGCCGTCGCTCTCCCGGGCGGCAGCCCACACCGACCCGGTGGCACCGGCGCCGAAGAGCTCCTCCACTCGGTAGCCCGGCACGACAGGACGGGGTCTGGGGGGTACCTGCGTGCCGGGCATGTCTCCACTGTGCCGGGATCGGGCAGATCGGCCGTCGAGCTGTCCACAGGCATCCTCCGGGACCGGCCATAATCGCCTCCATGGAACGGCTGACGTGAGCACGGCCGACCGGTTCGCCGCCAGCGCGGCGGCACTGGCCCGATCGCAGGCGCAGGCACGCAGCCGGCGACTGCTCGGACGAATCTTCTTCATCGTCCAGTGCGGCGTCGGCGCCGCCCTCGCGTGGGAGATCGCCAGCGCGTTGCTGCACCACCCCCGACCGTTCTTCGCGCCGGTGACCGCGATCGTGTCGCTCGGGATGTCGTTCGGGCAGCGCCTGCGCCGGTCCTTCGAGGTCATGGGCGGGGTGGCGCTGGGGGTGTTCGTCGGCGACGCGTTCGTGCACGTCTTCGGCACCGGCGTTCTGCAGATCGTCGTCGTGGTGGTCGTGGCGATGAGCCTGGCCGCGCTGCTCGGCGCCGGCCTGACCCTGACGATGCAGGCGGGCGTGCAGTCCGTCATCGTCACGACGCTGCTGCCCCAGTCCGGTCAGGTCTTCACCAGGTGGCTGGACGCGGTCGTCGGCGGCTCGGTGGCGCTGTTGCTCACGCTGTTCGCCCCCGCGTCGTCGTTCCGGCGGCCACGCCAACAAGCGGCCGCAGTGCTTCGTGAGGTGAGCGCAGTGCTCGGCGACACCGCACGTGCGGTGGCCACCGGGGACGGGGACCTGGCCCGCGCCACCTTGACCCGGGCCCGCGACACCGAGCAGCTGCTCACGCAGCTGCGCGACTTCGCCTCCGAGGGCATCGCCGTCGTCCGGCTCTCGCCGCTGCGGCGACGCCACCTGCCTGGGGTGCAGGCCATCGCGGACCTGGTGGAGCCCCTGGACCGGGCGGTGCGCAACCTGCGGGTGCTGGTGCGCCGCACCCGCACGGCCGCGTGGCGCGGCGAAGCGGTCCCACCGGCATACATCGGGTTGGTGCAGTCCCTGTCCGACGCCACGGCCGACATGGCCCGCGAGCTCGAGGCGCGGCGCCCGCCCACCAACACGCGCGCGGTCCTCGCACGCATCGGCGCCGACAGTGCGCGAGCCGACCCCGAAGCCGGTCTGTCGGGCGAGGTGGTCCGGGCGCAGGTCCGGTCCATGGTGGTCGACCTGCTGATGCTCACCGGTCTCAGCTACGAGGAGGCGCGTGAGCAGGTGCCCGACGCGCGGACCACCGGTCCGGGCGCCGAAGCGGGCTGACACACTGGCCCCGATGTCCGCGACCCGTCCGCACCTGCCGCCCGTCTGGGCGATGGCCCTGAGCCTGGTCGCGGTCGCCGCCAACTTGCGCACCGCCATGGCGAGCGTCCCCCCGCTGGCCGAGTCGATCATGGGTGGGCTCGGGCTCTCGGGTGCGGCCTTCGGTGCCCTGACCACCCTGCCCGTCCTGTGCATGGGGGTGTTCGCGCCGCTGGCCCAGCGGGTCGCAGCCCGGATCGGCGCGGCGGGCGCGGTGCAGGCCGCCGCGGCCTGTGCGGCACTGGGGCTGGCGACCCGGTTCGCCGGTGGGCACGTGTGGATCCTGTATGCCGGGACGTTCGTCGCCGGCGTCGGCATCGCGATCGGCGGCACGCTGCTTCCCGGCCTGGTCAAGGAGCTGTTCCCACCGCAGCGCTCCGGTCTGGTCACGGGCCTGTACATGCTGGCGATGATGGGCGGCGCTGCGGCGTCCTCGGCGCTCGCGGTGCCGATGCAGCAGTGGCTGGGCTCGTGGCAGGCGTCCCTCGGCTCGTGGTCCCTGCTCGGCCTGGTCGGCGTGCTCGCCTGGCTGCCGGTGGCCCTCGGGCACGCCCGTCAGCGGGCGGCGAACCCGCGCATCATCGACCCCGGCACGCTGCCATGGCGGCACCCGACCGCGTGGCTGGTGGCCGGCTACCTGACACTGCAGTCCGTCGAGTTCTACTCGTCGCTGGCCTGGCTGGCGCCGAGCTACCTCGCCCGCGGCTGGGACCCGGCACACTCCGGCTACCTGCTGTCGGCGTTCACGCTGGCCCAGCTGGTGTCCGGCCTGCTCGGGCCGGCCCTGACCGACCGGGTCCACGACCACCGGGCGCTGCTGCTGGCCGCCTCGCTGCTCGGGCTGTTCGGCCAGGTGGGGCTGTGGCTGGCCCCAGGCGCCGCGCCGTGGGCCTGGGTGGTGGTGCTGGGCCTCGGGCAGGGCGGGTCCTTCGCGCTGGGGCTGGTGCTCATGGTCGACTACGCCGCCACGCCTGCCGCGAGTGCGCGGCTCGCGGGGATGGCCTTCTTCTGCAGCTACTCCATCGCCTCGGTCGGACCCGCTGCCCTGGGCGCGCTGCACGACGCCACGGGGGAGTTCTCCGACCTGTGGCTGGTGCTGGCGGTGCTCATGGTGGGCCAGACGGCGCTGGCCTGGCGGCTCCGGCCCGGGCTGCGCCAGGTCACCTAGGCCCGGGCTGCGCCAGGTCACCTAGTCGAGGGTCACCTCGGGACTGGTCGCACTCGGCCCGAGTGCCTGCACGAGTGCCGCGAGCCGGCCCGCCTCCGCGCGACCGAACTCACCGTCGGCCCGCTGGATCGCCATCACCGCGAGGCTGTCGCCGTCGTCGAGCTCGAGGCTCACCCACGGGTCGCCGCCGGAGAAGCTGATGTCGGTGATGCTGCGCCAATCCACGGTGCGGGTCAGCACGATGTTGCGCACCGTCAGCGACTCACGGGTTGGCACGGCCCGCAGCGACGCGAACCGCAACACTCCAGCGGCCAGCGCGACGCCGATCCCGAGGAAGAAGACCCGGTCCGGCACCCGCCAGTTGCCGGCCTCGGCCGGCCCGGGCAGGACCAGCGCGACGACGGCGAAGACGACCACGGACGTGATCGAGGTCGCGATGGCAGTGCTCCGCCCGCGGCGCGGCCGGAAGGGGGCGAACGCCGCCGGATCCTCGGTTTCTGCCATCACGGGTCCACGGTCTGTGCGGTCAGGCGTCCGGGTCAGAGCCGGCAGGCGGCGATGTCGGTGACCAGGATGGCCCGGGCGCCCAGGTCGTAGAGCTCGTCCATGATCGCGTTGGTCCGGGCGCGGGGAACCATGGCGCGCACCGCCGCCCAGTCCTTGTTCTGCAGCTGGGAGACCGTCGGCGACTCGAGGCCGGGGGTCACCGCGCAGGCCTGCTCGACCAGGTCCGCCGGCACGTCGTAGTCGAGCATGACGTAGTGCCGGGCGGTGATCACACCCGCGAGCCGGCGGCGCAGCACCCCCACCCCGTTGGTCAGGTCCGAGCCCTGTCGGGCGATGAGCACGGCCTCGCTGCGCAGGATCTCCTCGCCGAAGACCTCGAGACCCTGCTGGCGCAGCGTGGTCCCGGTCTCCACGACGTCGGCGATCACGTCGGCGACGCCGAGCGTGATCGCGGTCTCCACTGCGCCGTCGAGGCGCACCACCTCGGCGGCCACGCCACTCTCGGCGAGGTGCTTCTCGACCAGGCCCGGATAGCTCGTCGCCACCCGGTGACCCGCGACGTCGGCGACGGACGCCGCGGTCCCCGGCCGCGCGGCATACCGGAACGTCGACGCACCGAAGCCCAACGTCATCACCTCGGTGGCCGCGCTCCCGGAGTCGAGCAGCAGGTCACGGCCGGTCAGGCCGCAGTCGACCGTACCGGACCCGACGTAGACGGCGATGTCGCGCGGGCGCAGGTAGAAGAACTCGACGTCGTTGTCGGTGTCGGTGACCACGAGCTCCTTGGCGTCACGGCGCACGCGGTAGCCGGCCTCGCGCAGCATCTCGACAGCAGACTCGGACAGGGATCCCTTGTTGGGTACAGCAATTCGCAGCATGTCTGGTTCCTCTAGAGGTGCGCGTAGACGTCGTCGAGGGTGATGTCGGTGGCGACCATGAGCACCTGGAGGTGGTAGAGGAGCTGGCTGATCTCTTCGGCGGCACGGTCCTTGCCCTCGTGCTCCGCGGCCATCCAGACCTCGGCGGCCTCCTCGACGATCTTCTTGCCGATGGAGTGCACGCCGGCATCGAGGGCGCGCACCGTCCCCGAGCC
>JAICSZ010000479.1 GCA_025936615.1 Pedococcus sp.
AGCGCTGGTGACGGAACAGCAGCGAATCGCGTACGGTGCGCGGCGTGCGGTGCTGGCGTCGGTCGACCCCGAGACCGGGCTGTGCCGCGACTGGGACGCCCGCAGGCGCACGTGGTCTGGGGTGCAGTCGCTCGCGTCGTTCTCCGTCCTGCTGTGCGGCGGTGACGAACGAGTCCTCAACCGGCAGAAGGAGATCATTGCCGGCCCTCGCTGGGCAGGGCACCCAGCGCTGCGCTTCGCGCTGCCACCGTCTCTGTCGCCCGCTGACGACGGGTTCCGGCCGCGCACCTACTGGCGCGGTCCGGTGTGGCCGGTGATGAGCTGGCTGTTCTCGTGGGCGGTCGCGACCGCCGGTGACGAGGAGCTGGGGCAGCGGTGGCGGTCGCAGTCGCTGGCTCAGCTGGGCGATCTTCGCCTCGGGGAGTACTACGACGCCGTGACCGGCGAGCCGGCCGGCAGCGACGACCAGTCGTGGACCGCTGCCGTGGCCTTGGACTGGGCCGCCCGGGGCTGGCCAGGCGCCTGATCTATCGGCCCGGCTCAGGCGCACGCGCGGCGTCCGGAGTCAGCGCCCGACGAACCCGGGTCGAGCGCGCTCAGAGGTGGCGGGGCGGGACACGTGGTCGTGCAGCGACAGGAACCGCTCGGGCTGCGCGGTGTCGGCGCCGCCGGAGTCCAACCAGCCCAGCGTCGCGACTCGGGCCCGTGAGATGAGCTCGGCAGTGTGGCTGAAGTCGACCACGGACACGTTCAGGGGACACAGGGCCGGGATGACGTGCAGGGTGGCCGTCCCGGCGTAGTGCTCGACCGCCGAGACGAGCCGCTGCTGGATCAGGATGCCGAGGGCGTGTGTGGCGACACCGAGCGCGGACCGCGGAGGAGCCTGGAGCGCGCAGGGGAATCCCGTTGGTAGCACATAGATGTCGTCCACCTCGTCGGCCAGGGAGTCCAGCACCTCGGCGTGGTCGGCCAGCCCGCCGTCGACCAGGGTCCGGCCCTCGCGCACGACGGGTGGGAACAGACCGGGGATGGCGGCGCTCGCCATGACGGCGCTCAGGGCGTCACCGTGCCCGAGCACCACCCCGCGTCCGCTCACCAGGTCCGTCGCGACAGCCCGCATGGGAATGGTCGCGTCCTCGAGGGCGGTGAACCGCAGGTGTCTCTCCAGCAGGTGCCGCAGCCCCCTGTCCGACAGCAGCGAGGGCGCGAAGCCGCCCACCGCATACAGGGCGCGCCGAGGGCGCAGGGGAAACACGTCCGCACGGCCGAGACCGGTCCAGACCTCGGCGAGGTCGTCCAGGGAGCGCGTGGTGAACCCGTGACCAGACAGGTATGCCGCGTTGACGGCTCCCACAGATGTGCCCACCAAGAGGTCGGGCCGGACTCCATTGCCATGCAATGCCTGGAGCATGCCGGCCTGGACCGCACCGAGGCTGCCACCGCCGGACATGAGGAAGGCGGTGGTGCGGCTCTGGTTTCGCTGGGAGGTGCCCATACCTGTTAGCGGCGCCGGCGCGGCCGGCCCTTACCCGATCGCCCCTCGAGGTGACGGGCCGCGGGCGTCGGCCACGCGGCATACCCCTGAAGGGTGGTGACCCGAAGGCCGACGTAGGTTGAGGCGCATGGGTGAGATGCAGTTCCGGTCGCTCGGGCACAGCGGCCTCATGGTGTCCGTGGTCGGTGTCGGCTGCAACGCGTTCGGGTCCAGGATCGACGCGGAACAGGTGCAACAGGTCGTCGACGCGGCGTTCGAGCAAGGGGTCACCCTGTTCGACACCGCCGACTCCTACGGCGACGGCGCGAGCGAGGAGCTGCTCGGCCGGGCGCTCGGGTCGCGGCGCGAACAGGTAGTGCTGGCAACGAAGTTCGGGATGGGGGAGCACCACGCCGAGCACTGGGGCGCCCACGGCAGCCGGCGGTACGTGCGGCGCGCGGTCGAGGCGAGCCTGCGGCGGCTGGGCACCGACTACCTCGACCTCTACCAGCTGCACCGGCCCGA
>JAICSZ010000061.1 GCA_025936615.1 Pedococcus sp.
GAGGACGACGAGCGGTATGCCGCCGCGTCGGCTCCCGGCGCCCGCGGCACCTCCCGGCCCAGCTAGCCCCACCGTCCCCGCGCCCGCGTCCGCCGGAATCTCGGCAACGTGTCCACGTTTCCCGGGGCGCGGCGTCGGGGCCAGAATCTCGGCAACTTCTCCGGGATTCGTGGCGCGGGGTCGGGGTGTCGGGCGGGGGGCCGGCGTTGCTAGCGCTGCGGGCGGCTGAAGGCCACCACCGCCCGAAGGCCGGGTGTCGCGTCCTCCACCCACACCCGGGCTCCATTGCGCCGCAACAGCTCCCGGGTGATCGACAGCCCGAGCCCACTACCCCCGGAGTCGCGGGCGCGGGCCTCGTCGAGCCGCGCGAAGCGGTCGAAGACCCGCTCGCGCTCGTGCGCGGGGACGCCGTTGCCGTCGTCGACCACCCACGCGCGCAGCTCGCCGGTCCCCTGCCACCCGAGCGTGACGCGACTGCTCGCGTGGCGGACCGCGTTGTCCACGAGGTTGCCCAGCGCTCGCTCGAGGTCACCGCGGTCCACCTCCACCACCGCGCCCTCGGCCGCAGCGCCGCTGGGAGGCGCCACGACGACCGGGACCCGCGCGACGGCATACCGGGCAGCAACGGCACGCACCACCTCGCCAAGCTCAACCGGCGCGCGGTCGCGAGCACCCGCCTCACTCCCGGAACGAGCCAGGACGAGCAGGTCCTCCACCAGCGCCGCGAGGCGCCCGACCTCGGGCAGCAGGTCGGCCGGCAGGTCGCCCCCCTCGCCGACCCGCTGGGCCACCTCGAGCTGGGTGCGCATGGTCGCGAGCGGGCTGCGCAGCTCGTGCGCCGCATCGGCGACGAATGTCCGCTGCTTCGCGCTGGAGGAGGCCAGCCTCGCGAGCATGTCGTTGAGGGTGGTGGCGAGTGCGCTGATCTCGTCATGCGTCGGCAGCACTGGCAGGCGTTCGGTCGGGTCACCGGACTCGCCGATCCTGGCCGCACCGCGGCGCAGCTCCTCGACCGGTCGCAGGGTCCGGCCGATGACCCACCAGGCGATGACGGCCAGCAGCAGGAGGAAGAGCGGGAAGAAGACCAGCATCAGGGTCCGCAGGGCCCGCTGGCTGGTCTGCAGGTCCGCGGTCGGCACGCCCGCCACGACGAGTACCCGGTCGTCGGCCGGGCCGGCCTCGTGCGCCGCGAGGCGCAGCTCGCCGGAGAGCCCCGTCCGGTTGCCGGGGACCACGAAGGACCCTCCGGCCGCCAGCCGGGCGGCCTCTGCGCGCGTCACGATCGAGGTGAGCCGGTCGGCGGTGGCGGAGGCTGCGACCACCCGGTTCCGGCCGTCGAGCACCTGCACCACGAGCGCCCCACTCACTGGGACCGGGTCGGGCAGCCGGTCCTGTTCGACCAGCCTGGCCACGTCGTCGGCGCTGGACCGGGCCTCGCCCACCGTGGCGCGGTCGAGGGAGACGGCCACCGCGGCATACAGGAGGAGTCCGCCGAGGACGAGCGCACCGGCCACGCCCACCAGCCCCACCGCCATGAGGCGCGAGCGCAGGCCCAGCCGGGCCAGCCGCTCCCTCACCGGCGCATCCGGTAGCCGACGCCGCGCACCGTCTCGATCCGCTCCCGGCCGAGCTTGCGGCGCAGGTAGCCGACGTAGACCTCGACGACATTGGCAGCGGCGTCGTCGGACGCCCCCCACACCTCGTCGAGCAGCGACTCCTTGGTCACCACGGCCGGGTGGGCGCGCAGGAGGTGCTCGAGGACGAGGTACTCCCGGCGCGACAGGTCCACGTCGTCGCCGTCGGCCTCGACGCGGCGCGAGGCCGGGTCGAGCCGGACCCCTGCAGCCTCCAGGACCGGTGCCCGGGGTGCCGGGTCGCGGCGCAGCAGGGCGCGCAGCCGGGCGAGCAGCACGACGAAGGAGAACGGCTTGGTGAGGTAGTCGTCGGCGCCGTAGTCGAGGCCGTCGGCCTGGTCGTACTCGCCGTCCTTGGCCGAGAGCATGAGGACCGGCACCCAGTTGCCCTCGTCGCGCAGGGTCTTCACCACGGTGTAGCCGGACATCTCGGGCAGCATGATGTCGAGGAGCACCGCGTCGTAGCCGCCGAACCGAGCCGCCTCCAGCCCCCCCGGGCCGGTGCCCTCGACGTCGACGACGAAGCCCTCGGCCCCGAGCCCCTTCGCCAATGCAGCAGCCATCCCCACCTCGTCCTCCACGACCAGCAAGCGCACGGCCTCACTGTGGCACGTTGCCTGTGGGCCCCGCGTCAGGTCGGGCAGGTCGCCTCTCAGGGACGTCACAGGATCAGTCCGCGAGCATTGGCCCCATGAGCTACTTCGTCGACCATCCCCGCAGCCGCTGGGCGGTGCCCGCCGCGGCCGTCGTCGTCATCGGCGGGATCGCCCTGGCCGCCAACCAGTCGGCGAGCGCCGACCCGACGCTGCCGCACCGCTCCGCGGCGCAGCTCCTGTCGGACGTGCAGCAGGCCAAGCTGTCGCCGATCTCGGGCACCGTCGTGCAGACCTCCAACCTCGGGCTCCCCCAGATCCCGGGAGTCAGCAACGACACCGGCCCCGCAGCCGGCCCTGCCACGCTCGCCTCGGCGATCAGCGGTACCCACACCTGGCGACTCTGGTACGCCTCGCCGCAGCAGGCCCGCGTGGCCATGCTCGGCAACATGGGCGAGTCCGACATCATCCGCAGTGGCCGCGACCTGTGGGTCTGGTCCAGCGCCGACAAGAAGGCCACCCACGCGACCCTGCCGCCCAACACCGACAAGGCGACCCCGAGCCCCAGCCCCACGGACCTGCCCAAGACCCCGCAGGAGGCGGCCGACCTGGCGCTCAAGGCACTGAGCCCCACCACGTCGGTGACCACCGCGGGGTCGGCGGTGGTCGCTGGTCGTGACGCCTACGAGCTGGTGCTCGCGCCCAAGGACTCCGCCAGCCTGGTCCGGCAGGTGCGGATCGCGCTCGACGCCAAGCGGCACGTCCCGCTGCGCGTGCAGGTCTACTCCACCAAGACAGCCAACCCGGCGTTCGAGGTGGGCTTCACGTCGGTGGACTTCGCCAAGCCGGACGCCTCCCGGTTCACCTTCAACCCGCCACCTGGCACGAAGGTCACCGAGAGCTCCCTCGAGGCCGAGCACCCGTCCACCACCGAGCCCAAGGGCGTGTCCAAGGCGGGGCAGGAACCGCGCGTGGTCGGCAGGGGATGGACCAGCGTCGTCGTCGCAACGCTCCCGAAGGACACCGCCACGGACGGTGGCAAGCAGCAGCGCCAGGCCAGCCAGCTCGAGGGCATGCTCAAGGTGCTGCCGCCGGTGTCCGGCTCGTGGGGCAGCGGACACCTGCTGCAGGGCACGTTGTTCTCGGCGCTGGTCACCGACGACGGCCGGGTCGCCGTGGGTGCGGTCAAGCCCGACGCCCTGTATGCCGCGTTGGTGGCCAAGTGAGTCGGGTGGCCAAGTGACCCAGCTCGCCCAGGAGCGCGCTGGAGCGCGTGGCCCGGCACCGGACTCTGGCGGGGACGGTGCCGGGCCACGCGATGCCACCCTCGCGGTGCAGACCAGTGGGCTGACCAAGACCTTTCACCACCAGACGGCGGTCGACTCGATCGACCTGGCCGTTCCGCGCGGAGCCGTCTACGGCTTCCTCGGCCCCAACGGCTCGGGCAAGACGACGACCATCCGCATGTTGCTCGGGCTGGTCCAGCCCACGGCGGGCACCCGGTCCGTTCTTGGGCTGCCGATCCCGGAGAAGGCGAACGACGCGCTGCACCGGGTGGGCTCGCTGGTCGAGGGCCCCGCCTTCCACCCCTACCTGTCCGGACGCGCCAACCTCGCCAGGCTGGACGCCGCGGACCTGCTCGCCGACCCGGGGACCGCGCGCACGCGGATCGACGCGGCCCTGGACCGGGTGGGCCTGCTCGCGGCCGCTGGCAAGCGGTACCGCGCGTACTCGCTCGGCATGCGGCAGCGGCTGGCGATCGCGGCGGCGCTGCTGCAACCCCGTGAGCTGCTGGTCCTCGACGAGCCGACCAACGGGCTGGACCCGCAGGGAACCCGCGAGGTGCGCTCGCTGATCGGGTCGCTCGCCTCGGACGGGACGACGGTGTTCGTCTCCAGCCACCTGCTGGCCGAGGTCGAGCAGATCTGTACCCACCTCGGGGTGATGCGCGAGGGGCGGCTCGTCGCCCAGGGCACGGTGGCCGAGGTGCAGGGGGCCGGCGTGCGGACGCTGCGCCTCGAGACCCCGCAGCCGCAGGCTGCGGTGGACATCCTCGAGGGGTTCGGCGTCCGGGAGGTGACGATGCACGGCGAGGTGGTGCGCGGCATACCGGAATCCCTTGGGGGAGAAGACATCGTCGCCGCACTGGTTCACGCGGGTGTCGGCGTGCGAGCCTTCGCGATCGCCTCGCCGAGCCTGGAGGACCTGTTCGTGTCACTCACGGGGGAGGGTTTCGATGTCAGCGGTTGAGGCACCAACGGCACCGGTCCGCAGGCCGCGGGTGCTGCCGTCCACCCGGCTGCTGCGCTCGGAGCTGCGACTGATCGGGGGACGACGTCGCAACCAGGCGGGGCTGCTCGTGCTCGCGGCGGTCCCCATCATGATGGCCGTCGTCGTCAAGTTCTTCTCCTCACCCGGGTCAGGCGAGGGCGACGGGCCGAACTTCCTGTCCTCGGTCACCGCGAACGGTCTCTTCGTGCCGCTCGCGGCGCTCGGTGTCGCGATCGCGATGTTCCTGCCGCTGGCGATGTCGATGCTCGCAGGGGACTCGGTCGCCGGCGAGGCGAACATCGGCACGCTGCGCTACCTGTTGACCGTCCCGGTGGACCGCACCCGCCTGCTCGCCGTGAAGTACGGGTCGCTGTGCATCGGTGCGTTGTGGGGTGTGGCTGCGGTCGTGGTGCCGGGTGCCGTCGTCGGCCTGGCGCTCTTCGGCGCCGGACCGCTGCCGACGCTGTCGGGCACCCAGCTCGGGTTCGGCGAGGGGCTGTGGCGCCTGGTGCTCATCAGCCTCTACCTCAGCGCCGGGCTGGCCGCTTTCGCGGCGATCGGACTGTTCATCTCCACGTTGACCGAGCAGCCGATCGGGGCGGCCATCGCCGCGATGATCGTCAACATCGTCGCCTGGATACTCGACCAGGTGCCCCAGCTCGACTGGCTGCACCCGTGGCTGTTCATGCACGACTGGCTCTCCTTCGCCGACCTGATGCGCGACCCGATCCACTGGGGGAACATCACCCATGGCCTGTGGGTCGACCTGGCCTACGCCGTGGTGTTCTGGCTGCTGTCGTGGGCGCGATTCTCGGGCAAGGACGTCACCAGCTGAGCAGGTCGAGTGCCTGAGCCCGGCCCCTGGCCCGTCCTCAGGCACTCAACCTGTGGATCGAGCCCAACCCTTGCCGCGCACGGGTGGCGGGCGGTGTGATGGGCCCATGACTGCTGCCCCCTCTCACACCACCGGTGAGACCGACGTCCCGCTCCTCGAGCAGACCATCCCCGACAACCTCGACGCGACGGTGGCGCGCTTCGCCGACCGTGAGGCCCTCGTCGACGTGCAGCAGGGGATCCGGTGGACGTACGCCGAGTTCGCCGAGCAGGTGGGTCGGCTCGCCCGGGCGTTCGCGGCAGCCGGCGTGGTCAAGGGTGAGCGGGTGGGCATCTGGGCGCCGAACTGCGCGCAGTGGACGCTGACGCAGTACGCGACGGCTCGCCTCGGCGCGATCCTGGTCAACATCAACCCGAGCTACCGCACCCACGAGCTGGAGTACGTCCTGAAGCAGTCCGGCATCTCGTCGCTGGTCTCGGCCAAGGAGTTCAAGACCAGCGACTACGCGGCGATGATCGAGGAAGTGCGCGACAGCTGTCCCGACCTGCGCGACGTCTACCTGATCGGCACCGACTCGTGGGACGCGCTGCTCGCCCGCGCCGACGAGGTGCCCGAGGAGGACGTGGCCAGGATCCAGGCCGGGCTCGACCGGGGCGACGCGATCAACATCCAGTACACGTCCGGCACCACGGGGTTCCCCAAGGGCGCCACGCTCAGCCACCGGAACATCCTCAACAACGGCTACTTCGTCGGGGAGATGTGCCGCTACACGGAGGCCGACCGGGTGTGCATCCCGGTGCCCTTCTACCACTGCTTCGGCATGGTCATGGGCAACCTCGCGTGCACCAGCCACGGTGCCTGCATGGTGATCCCGGCGCCCGGCTTCGACCCGGCGGCGACCCTCAAGGCCGTGCAGGACGAGAGGTGCACCTCGGTCTATGGGGTGCCCACGATGTTCATCGCCGAGTGGTCGCTGCCGGACCTCGGCTCCTACGACCTCTCGTCGGTGCGCACCGGCATCATGGCCGGGTCCCCTTGCCCCGCAACGATGATGCAAAAGCTCATCGACGCCGGGATCGAGGAGATCACCATCGCCTACGGCATGACCGAGACCTCCCCGGTGTCCACCCAGACCCGCACCGACGACAGCTTCGAGCACAAGGTCGGGACCGTCGGGCAGGTCATGCCCCACCTCGAGATCAAGGTGGTCGACCCGGTGTCGGGCGAGACGGTCCCGCGGGGCGAGCCCGGCGAGTTCTGCACCAAGGGCTACTCGGTGATGCTCGGCTACTGGAACCAGCAGGACAAGACCGACGAGGTCCTCCAGGACGGCTGGATGCACACCGGCGACATCGCCGTCATGGACGACGACGGCTTCGTGCAGATCACCGGCCGGATCAAGGACATGGTGATCCGGGGCGGCGAGAACATCTACCCCCGCGAGATCGAGGAGTTCCTCTACACGCACCCGGACGTCGTCGACGCCCAGGTCATCGGGGTGCCGGACACCAAGTACGGCGAGGAGCTGTGCGCGTGGATCCGGATGAAGGAGGGGGCGCAGCCGCTCGACGCCGACAGTGTCCGCGAGTTCGCGACGGGCAAGCTGGCCCACTACAAGATCCCGCGCTACGTCATGGTCGTCGACGAGTTCCCGATGACGGTCACCGGCAAGGTGCGCAAGGTCGAGATGCGTGAGAAGACGGTGGCCGACCTCGGCCTGGCCGCCCGGCCCTGACATCCTCTCCCCCGCTTGCTTGCGTCTGCGGAGTTGCCCACCAGCGGGTCAACTTCGCAGACGCAAGGGGTCGTGGAGGAATGCCTTGACGCGTGGCCGCGTTGAGAGGATAGTTGAAATTCAAACTATCTGAGGAGCCGACCGCATGCCCGCCGTCACCGTGCCCGACCTGACCGTCCTGCCACGCGTCCCCGCCGTCTCACCTGCTGCCGACCAGCGTCCGGTGCGGTCGGTGACCACCGCCCCGGGCGGCCTCGAGGGGGAGGGCTTTCCCGTCAAGCGCGCGTTCGCCGGGGTGGACCTTCGCGACCTCGACCCCTTCATCCACATGGACGAGATGGGGGAGGTGGAGTACGCGCCGGGTGAGCCCAAGGGCACGCCTTGGCACCCGCACCGGGGGTTCGAGACGGTGACCTACATCATCGACGGGATCTTCGACCACCACGACTCCTTCGGCGGTGGCGGCACCATCACCAACGGCGACACCCAGTGGATGACTGCGGGCGGGGGCATCCTGCACATCGAGGCACCGCCGGAGCACCTGGTCGTCAGCGGTGGGCTGTTCCACGGGTTCCAGCTCTGGGTGAACCTGCCGAAGGTCGACAAGCTCAAGGCGCCGGGGTACCAGGACCTGCGCTCCAGCGAGGTCGGCCTCGTGACGAGCGCCGACGGCGGGTCGCTGCTGCGGGTCATCGCCGGCGAGGTGGGCGGCGTCCGCGGCCCCGGCTCGACGCACACACCGATGGCCATGGTGCACGCCACCGTCGCACCGGGTGGCGAGCTCAACCTGCCGTGGCGGCGCGACTTCAACGCCCTCGTCTACGTCATGAGCGGCGACGGGTTCGTGGGCCCGGACCAGACGCCGATCGGCACCGGCCAGCTGGGCGTGCTGGGGCACGGGGACGCACTGCGTCTCTCCGCGGCGCCGAGCCAGCAGGAGCGGTACGCCGCCGGCCTCGACGTCGTCATCCTCGGTGGGCTGCCGATCCGCGAGCCGGTGGCGTGGGCCGGACCGTTCGTGATGAACAACCGCGCGGAGCTCGTCCAGGCGTTCGAGGACTACCAGTCGGGCCGGCTGGGGCAGCCCGTCCCGCACGGCGACGTGGCCGGCAGCCTGCGCTGAGCGGTCCTCCTCCCGCGCCGGTGGGTGTCGCGGCGTCACGACCGGGGTAGGAGACAGCGCGACGGGCGGCGTGAGGCCACCCGCTGAACCCGGGAGGGCTCATGGACAGCACTGTCTGGTGGATCATCGCCATCATCATCGTCGTGCTCATCATTGCCGCGATCGTGTGGTGGATGGGCAGGGGCCGTCGCGTCGACGCCCAGCGTGACAAGGCCGAGCAGATCCGCGAGGAGGCCCGCGCCCACGACCGCGAGCTGCGCGAGCGCGAAGGACGGGCCGAGGAGGTCGACGCCCGTGCCCAGCAGGCGCGGGCCGAGGCGGACCAGCGGGCCGCCGAGGCCAAGCGGCTCCAGGTGGAAGCCGAACGGCGCGGCGACGACATCGACGACGTTCGTGAACGCCGGGACGAGCGGCTGCGCGCCGCCGATGCGCGCGACCCCGACGTGCAGACCGATGACGAGGGGTACCGCGTCGACGATGAGGGCAACCGGCTCGATGAGCCGGGAGCCGGCCTCGGCGACGGCAACCGCATGGATGACCGCAGCCGGATGGACGAGCGGAGCCGTGTGGACGACGTCGACCGCGTGGACGACGGGAACCGGTCTTACGTGGACGGCTCGGACGATGCCGGACGTAGTGATGTCAGTCCCGACGCCAGTGGTACCGACTCACGTCCCAGCGACGCGACGGACGACTGGAGCGACGACACGGCCGGTCGCCACGACGCAAGTCGCCACGACGCGAGTCGCCGCGGCGAGTACCGCCGCGACTGACCCTC
>JAICSZ010000269.1 GCA_025936615.1 Pedococcus sp.
ATGGCGCCCGAGCATCCGGCGCCGACGGCCGCCCACGACTGCGTCGACGCGGCGAGCTGGCTGGCCGACAGGGGCGAGGTCCTGCGCGCGGACACGACCCGGATGGCCGTCTGCGGGGACAGCGCAGGAGGCAACCTCGCAGCCGTCGTCGCCCAGGTGCTGCGGGACCGTGGTGGCTCACCGCTGCGCCACCAGGCGCTGCTCTACCCCGCCACCGACCTCACGATGAGCCCCCCGTCGATCGACGAGCGGCCCCGGGCACCCATGCTCACCAGGGCCGCGATCGAGGCCTGCGTCTCCCACTACCTCCGCGACGGCACCGCGGCCACCGACCCGCTGGTCTCCCCGTTGCTCGGCGAGCTCGCCGGCCTGCCACCCGCCCTCATCCAGACCGCGGACCTCGACCCGCTACGCGACGACGGCGTCCGCTACGCGGATGCACTGCGCGCGGCCGGTGTCGCCGCCCGACTGACCAACTACGTGAGGGTGCCGCACGGCTTCGCCTCCTTTCCCGGCGCGGTCCCGAGCGGGGCTCAGCAGCGTGCCGAGCTCGTCGGCGAGCTGCGCGCACATCTGTGGCCGGGCGGCGCACCATCGGGCTCCGGCGCCGGTTAGGCTCGGTGGTGGCAGCCCCGGTCCCGTCCTCCCCGAGGAGCGCTATGCGTGACATCGTCGTGTTCTCCGGCAACGCCCACCGTTCCCTGGCTCGCGACATCTGTGACGCCCTCGGCGTCGACCTGTCCCCCGTGGACCTCACCCGCTTCAGCAACGACTGCCTCCAGGCCCAGCTGCTCGCCAACTGCCGGCAGCGCGACGTCTACATCGTTCAGCCGCTGGTGCCGCCCACCCAGGAGCACCTCATGGAGCTGCTCCTCATGATCGACGCGGCTCGGGGCGCCTCCGCAGCGCAGATCACTGCCGTCATCCCCCACTACGCCTACGCCCGCTCCGACAAGAAGGACGCCTCCCGCATCTCCCTCGGCGGCCGGCTCGTCGCCGACATGCTCGTCACGGCCGGCGTCGACCGCGTCCTGACCATGACGCTGCACGCCCCCCAGGTACACGGCTTCTTCTCCGTCCCGGTCGACCACCTCACCGCGATCGGCATCCTCGCCGAGCACTTCCGCGGCCGCGACCTGTCCGACCACGTGGTCGTCTCACCCGACCTCGGCAACGCCAAGACCGCCACCCAGTTCGCGCGGCTCCTCGGGCTGCCGGTGGCGGCCGGCTCGACGCAGCGGCTTGCCGACGACCGGGTCGTGATCGACGCGATCGTCGGCGACGTCACCGGGCGGCGGGCCATCGTGCTCGACGACGAGATCGCCACTGGCGGCTCCATCGTCGAGCTGCTCGAGCGGCTGGCCGGGCTGGGCTGCACCTCCGCGGACATCGCGTGCACGCACGGGCTGTTCGCCGGCAAGGCCGTGGAGAGGCTGCGCGACCACCCGATGATCGACGAGGTCGTCACGACCGACACGGTCCCCGCGCCTGCACGGTGGCCCGAGCTGCGGGTCCGCTCCGTGGCCGGGCTGTTCGCCGAGGCGATCAAGCGCATCCACGCGGGCGAGTCGGTCAGCTCGTTGTTCGACGGGGTCGACCCGACCCACGCCCAGCCGCAGGCGTCGCTGTTCGACCGGGTCCACGCGTGAGGGCAGCTGCGCCGGCGTTCCTCGTGGACGCCGCCTTCGTCCTGCTCTTCGCGACCCTGGGTCGCATCAGCCACGCGGAGGCGGTCAGCTGGGGAGGGATCCTGGGCGTCGCCGGGCCGTTCCTCGTCGCGCTCGCGGCCGGGTGGCTGCTGGCGCGCTGGCGGGCTGGGTGGCCCACCCATGTGTCCGGGTCGGCGGTCGTCTGGGTGGTCACCGTCGTGCTCGGGCTGGCCCTGCGGGTGGCCACCGGCGGCGGCTTCGCCTGGAGCTTCGGGCTCGTCGCCCTGGTCGTGCTGGGACTGTTCCTCATCGGGTGGCGCTGCGCGGCCCAGGTCCTGCGGTTCGCCGTCGAGGGCCTCGCGCGGTGGTCGGAGGGCCAGGCTCGGCGCTCTCGATGATTTGGTTTGGTTAGGCTTACCTAATATCCTGCCGCGGTGACTGCCGCACCGTTGACCCGCCCCGGGGTGCGCTTCGTGACCGCGCTGGCCTCCCGTGGCGACGCGGTGGCGGTCTGGGACGGCACGCGTCCGGTCCCCTATGCCGCGCTGGCGGACCTCGTCGAGGAGCGGGCCGAGTCCGTCGGGACCGGTGACCGACGGCTGGTGCTCATCGCCTGCGAGAACTCCCTCGACGCCCTGACCACCTACCTCGGCGCCCTCCACGCCGGACACGTGCCCCTGCTCGCGCCGGGTGACCGGCCGCACCACCTCCAGCGACTCGTCGACGCCTGGGACCCCGACGTGGTCGCCGGCCGGTCCGAGTCCGGGTGGGCCGTGCGCGAGCGGCGCGCGGGCACCGCGCACCCGCTGCACGAGGACCTCGCCGTGCTGCTGACGACCTCGGGCTCGACGGGCTCGCCCAAGCTCGTGCGGCTCTCCCACGACAACCTCGACAGCAACGCCGTGGCCATCGCCGAGTCCCTCGACGTCCGGCCCACCGACCGCGCCATGACCTCGCTTCCGATGCACTACTGCTACGGACTGTCCGTGGTGCACAGCCACCTCGCGCGGGGTGCCGGCATCGTCCTCACCGACCTGTCCGTGGTCGCGCCCTGCTTCTGGGAGCTGTTCGACGCGACCGGCGCCACGACACTGGCCGGCGTCCCGCACAGCTTCGACCTGCTCGACCGGAGCGGCTTCGCCGAGCGTGACCACCCGAGCCTGCGGGTGGTCACCCAGGCAGGTGGGCGCCTTTCGCCCGACGCAGTGCAGCGGTATGCCGCGCTGGGCCGTGAGCGCGGATGGAACCTCTACGTGATGTACGGCCAGACCGAGGCGACCGCCCGGATGGCGGTGCTGCCGCCCGACCTGGTCGCCGCCCGGCCGGAGACCGTCGGCCTGCCGGTGCCGGGGGGTTCCTTCCGGATCGAGCCGCTCGGCGAGCTCGAGTGCGGCTTCGGCGAGCTGGTCTACTCCGGCCCCAACGTCATGCTCGGGTACGCCGAGTGCCCCGAGGACCTGGCCCGGGGCCGGGACCTCACAGACCTGCGCACCGGTGACCTGGCCCGCCTGGCCGACGACGGCCTCGTGGAGATCGTGGGCCGGCGCAGCCGGTTCGCCAAGGTCGTCGGCCTGCGGATCGACCTCGACCACGTCGAGCGCGACCTGCGCGCCGCCGGCCACGACGCCCACTGCGTCGACCTCGGGGACGCGTTGGGCGTGCTCTGCGCCGCAGAGGGGGCCGGCGCGGAGGTGAGCAGCCTGGTCAGCCGACGACACGGCATACCGGCGTCGTCGGTCGTCGTCCTCGACGGGCTGGACGCGCCCCGGCTGGCCACCGGAAAGCCGGACTACACGGGCGTGGCCGAGCTCCTCGGCGCGCACCGCGCGCTCGAGGCGCCGGTCGCCCCTGTCGGCACCGGTGTGGACGCGGTGGTGTCCCTCTACCGCCAGCTGCTCGACGCGCGGCAGGCTGGGCCGGACACGAGCTTCGTCGACCTCGGCGGCGACTCGCTGTCCTACGTCGAGGTGTCGCTGCGGCTCGAGCAGCTGCTCGGGACGCTGCCGACCGGGTGGCACCTGCTCACCCCGCGGGAGCTGGGCCAGGCGCAACCCGAGCCGTTGCGGCGCAAGGGAGCTCGGCTGCACCACATCGAGACCAGTGTCGTGATCCGCTGCATGGCGATCGTCCTCATCCTGGCCAACCACACCCACCTGGCCTACGTCCCCGGTGGCGCCCACACGCTGCTGGCGCTGGTCGGCTTCAACCTGGCCCGGTTCCAGCTCACGGCTCGGCCCCGCGGCGAGCGGGTGCGCGGGATCCTGCGCAGCGTGGCCCGGATCGTGCTGCCCTCGTCCCTGTGGATCGCCGCGCTGGTGCTGGTGACCCACGACTACGACTGGCGCAACGTGATGATGCTCAACCAGGTGCTCGGTGACTGGTCGGCCTGGTCACCGCACTGGCACTACTGGTTCATCGAGGCGATCACCTCGCTGCTGCTGGGCTCCGCGCTGCTCATGGCGGTCCCGGCGGTCGACCGCTGGGAGCGCCGCTGGCCGTTCGCCTTCCCCATGGCGCTGGTCGCCGCCGG
>JAICSZ010000085.1 GCA_025936615.1 Pedococcus sp.
CTCGGCGGATCTCGCCAGCTCAACCAACACCATCGTCAAGGGTGCGCCGAGCTTCTCGGCCGAGGATTACGCGGGTCGCAACTTCCATTTTGGAATCCGCGAGCACGGCATGGGCGCGATCATGAACGGCATCGCCGCGCACGG
The DNA here is from genome assembly GCA_025936615.1 of Pedococcus sp. The sequence goes on from JAICSZ010000085.1 coordinate 145, forward strand.
CGGCACCCGCGTCTTCGGCGGCACGTTCCTGACCTTCTCCGACTACATGCGCCCGGCGGTGCGGCTCGCGGCGATCCAGCAGGTGCCGGTGACCTACGTCTGGACCCACGACTCGATCGGCCTCGGCGAGGACGGTCCGACCCACCAGCCGGTCGAGCACCTCGCGGCGCTCCGGGCCATCCCGGGGCTCGACGTGGTCCGGCCGGCCGACGCCAACGAGACGTCAGCGGCCTGGGGCCAGGTGCTGCGCAACGCGCGGCCGGCGGCCCTGGCGCTGACCCGCCAGCCGCTGCCCACCATCGACCGCAAGCACCACGCCAGCACCAAGGGCGTGGCCAAGGGCGCGTACGTCCTCATCGACGGCGGCGCCAGCGGCAAGGAGACCCCGGAGGTCATCCTCGTCGCGACCGGCTCGGAGGTCTCCATCGCGCTCGAGGCGAGGGAGCGGCTCGAGAAGGCAGGCACCCGCACCCGCGTGGTGTCGATGCCCTGCCGCGAGTGGTTCGAGGACCAGACCCGCGCCTACCAGGACAAGGTGCTGCCCCCGTTGATCCGGGCCAGGGTCAGCATCGAGGCCGCGGTCTCGCTGGGCTGGCACGACATCGTCGGCGACGCAGGGCGGTGCGTCAGCCTCGAGCACTTCGGGGCCTCCGCCGACTACAAGACCCTCTACAAGGAGTTCGGGCTCACGCCCGAGGCAGTCGTCACGGCGGCCAGGGACTCCATCAAGGCCGCCGGGGCGACCGCGGGCCACAGCGCGGCGGCGCGGGTCACCGAGACCAGGCCGCGGGCCGCCGGCTCGCTCGAGCGCGCCAAGGACACCACCACCGACACCACGACCAAGAAGAGCGCGGCCACCAAGAGCGCCGCGAGCAAGGGGAACTGAAGTGACTGACAACACCGCACTGAAGGCACTCGCCGACAACGGCGTCTCCGTGTGGCTCGACGACCTCTCGCGGGAGCGGATCGAGTCCGGCAACCTGCAGGAGCTCATCGACACCAAGGGCGTCGTGGGCGTGACCACCAACCCTTCGATCTTCCAGACGGCGCTCGCCAAGGGCGACGCCTACGACGAGGAGCTGCGCGGCTTCGCCGCCAAGGGTACGGGCGTCGACGAGACCGTGTTCGAGCTGACCACCGAGGACGTGCGCAACGCGTGCGACATCATGCGTCCCGTCTTCGACTCCACCGGTGGCGTCGACGGCCGCGTCTCGATCGAGGTCGACCCGCGGCTGGCCACCGACACCGCCAAGACCGTGGAGCAGGCCAAGCAGCTGGCCCAGGCCGTCGACCGGCCCAACGCGTACATCAAGATCCCGGCCACGGTCGAGGGCCTGCCCGCGATCTCGCAGGTGCTGGCCGAGGGCATCAGCGTCAACGTCACGCTGATCTTCTCCCTCGACCGCTACCGCGGCGTCATGAACGCCTTCCTCACCGGCCTGGAGCAGGCGCGCGAGGCCGGCAAGGACCTCTCGCAGATCTACTCGGTCGCCAGCTTCTTCGTCTCCCGGGTGGACACCGAGGTCGACAAGCGGCTCGACGCCATCACCGGCGACAAGGCAGCCGAGGCGTCCGCGTTGAAGGGCAAGGCAGCAGTGGCCAACGCACAGCTCGCCTACCAGGCCTACGAGGAGGTGTTCGCCACGCCCCGCTGGAAGAACCTCGCCGACGACGGTGCCAACCCGCAGCGTCCACTGTGGGCCTCCACCGGGGTGAAGAACCCCGACTACCCCGACACCCTCTACGTCACCGAGCTCGTCGCCCCCGGCGTGGTCAACACCATGCCCGAGAAGACCCTCGACGCCGTCATCGACCACGGCAAGATCACGGGCGACACCGTGACGGGCAGCTACGCCGAGGCGGCGCGGGTGCTCGACGAGCTCGAGGCCCTCGGGGTGTCCTACTCCGACGTCACCGCGGTCCTCGAGAAGGAGGGCGTGGAGAAGTTCGAGAAGTCGTGGAACGAGCTGCTGACCGAGGTGCAGGCCGACCTGCAGAAGGCCGCGAAGTGAGCTCACTCGGCGTGGTCGCCTCGGGTGCGGCCGCCGACGCCATCGCCGCGAAGGTGCCCGAGCTCGTGGAGGCCAGGTTCGCGAGCTGCCTGTTCGCGCAGGACGCCACCCTGTGGGGCGCCGAGGCGGAGTCCGAGGCGGCCATCCGGCTGTCGTGGGTCAACCTCCCCCGCAGCTCCCGGCCCCTGCTGGGTGAGATCTCGGCGCTGCGCGACCAGCTCCGCTCCGAAGGGGTCGACCGCATCGTGCTGTGCGGCATGGGCGGCTCGTCGCTCGCACCGGAGGTGATCTGCGGGACGGCCGGAGTGGACCTCGTGGTGCTCGACTCCTCGCAGCCCGACATGGTCCGGGATGCGATCGTCGACCTCGAACGAACAGCGGTGGTGGTGTCCAGCAAGTCCGGGTCAACCGTGGAGACCGACTCACAGCGCCGAGCCTTCCAGGCTGCCTTCTCCGACAAGGGGATCGACCCGACCACGCGCATCGTGGTCGTCACGGACCCTGGCAGCCCGCTCGACGAGGACTCCCGCGCGGGCGGCTACCGCGTCATCAACGCGGATCCCAACGTGGGCGGACGCTACTCCGCGCTCACCGCGTTCGGGCTCGTGCCCTCTGGTCTCGCGGGGGCGGACATCGAGGCGCTGCTCGACGACGCGGAGGCGGTGGCGGACGTGCTCAGCGCCGACGACGACGCCAACCCCGGGCTGCGGCTCGGCGCGGCGATGGCGGGCGCCGAGCCGTTGCGCGACAAGCTCGTCCTCGTCGACGCAGGGACGTCGATCAAGGGCTTCCCCGACTGGGCCGAGCAGCTCATCGCCGAGTCCACCGGCAAGCAGGGCACCGGCATCCTCCCCGTCGTGGTGCCGGCACCCGGCCCGTCCAGGCCACCGGCCGACGTCACGGTCGCCCGTCTGGTTGCCGACGACGCCGACGACACCCAGGACGACACTGAGCGCGTCGTGGACGCGGACCGCTCGACCGTCGAGGTCTCGGGGCCGCTCGGTGCCCAGCTGCTCATGTGGGAGGTGGCGGTCGCCGCCGCGGGAAGGCTGCTCGGCATCGACCCCTTCGACCAGCCCGACGTCGAGAGTGCCAAGAAGGCCGCCAGGGGCCTGCTCGACCAGGCCGGTGCCGAGGCCGAGGCGGCCGCCTTCACCGACGGCGCCGTGGAGGTGCGCGCGCTCGGCGGCGACTGGCTGGGCGATGCGAAGACCGTCCCCGACGCCGTGGGTGCCCTGCTCTCCCAGCTCGACCCCGAGCACGGCTACGTCGCAGTGATGGCCTATCTCGACCGGCTCGTCGACACCCGGCTCGCCGAGGTGGCCGGCCACCTCGCCGACCGCGCGCACCGACCCACCACCTTCGGGTGGGGGCCGAGGTTCCTGCACTCGACCGGTCAGTTCCACAAGGGCGGCCCTCCGGTGGGCGTCTACGTCCAGGTCACGACGGTGCCGCACGAGGACCTGGCCATCCCCGGCCGGGAGTTCACCTTTGGGCAGTTCATCGCGGCGCAGGCAGCCGGAGACGCCCAGGTGCTGGCCGAGCACGGCCGCCCGGTGCTGCGCCTGCACCTCGTCGACCACGACGCCGGCCTGGCCCAGGTGATCTCTGCCCTCTCGGGCCAGGGCGACGCATGAGCCCTGCCCAGGTGAGCCAGGACCACAACCCCCTGCGCGACCCCCGGGACAAGCGCCTCCCCCGCATCGCCGGCCCGTGCGGGCTGGTCCTCTTCGGCGTCACCGGCGACCTGGCCCGCAAGAAGCTCATGCCGGCGGTCTACGACCTCGCGAACCGCGGGCTCCTGCCGCCCGGGTTCGCGCTCGTCGGGTTCGCCCGGCGCGACTGGGCCGACCAGGACTTCGGCAAGATTGTCTACGACGCGGTCAGGGCGCACGCGCGCACCCCGTTTCGCGAGTCCGTGTGGCGCAACCTGGCCGAGGGGTTCCGCTTCGTGCCGGGCACCTTCGACGACCCCAACGCCTTCGACCTGCTGGCCGAGACCGTCAAGCGGCTCGAGGACGAGCGCGGCACGGGCGGCAACCTGGCCTTCTACCTGTCCATCCCGCCGGGCTTCTTCGACGTCGTCTGCAAACAGCTCGAGCGCTCCGGCCTCAGCAAGCCGGCGGGGGACTCCTGGCGCCGAGTGGTCATCGAGAAGCCGTTCGGCCACGACCTCGAGAGCGCCCGCAAGCTCAACGCGATCGTCGAGGGGGTCTTCCCCCCGGACTCGGTCTTCCGCATCGACCACTACCTCGGCAAGGAGACCGTCCAGAACCTGCTGGCGCTGCGCTTCGCCAACCAGATGTTCGAGCCGGTGTGGAACGCCAACTACGTCGACCACGTGCAGATCACCATGGCCGAGGACATCGGCATCGGTGGGCGGGCCGGCTACTACGACGGCATCGGGGCGGCGCGCGACGTCATCCAGAACCACCTTCTGCAGCTGCTGGCGCTCACCGCGATGGAGGAACCGGTGTCCTTCGCCGCCGGGCACCTGCGCGCCGAGAAGGAGAAGGTGCTGTCGGCCGTGCGGCACCCCAAGGACCTGACGAAGTCGACGGCGCGCGGCCAGTACGCCGCGGGCTGGCAGGGCGGCGAGCAGGTCATCGGCTACCTGGAGGAGGACGGCGTCGCCAAGGGCTCGCGCACCGAGACGTATGCCGCGATGAAGGTCGAGATCGACTCGCGCCGCTGGGCGGGCGTGCCGTTCTACCTCCGCACCGGCAAGCGGCTCGGCAAGCGGGCCACCGAGATCGCGGTCGTGTTCAAGAAGGCGCCGCACCTGCCCTTCAACGACACCGCCACCGAGGAGCTGGGGCAGAACGCGATCGTGATCCGCATCCAGCCCGACGAGGGCATCACGATGCGGTTCGGCGCCAAGGTGCCGGGCGCCCAGATGGAGGTCCGTGACGTCACCATGGACTTCGGCTACGGCCGGTCCTTCACCGAGTCCAGCCCGGAGGCCTACGAGCGGCTGATCCTCGACGTGCTGCTGGGTGACCCGCCGCTGTTCCCCCGCCATGAGGAGGTCGAGCTCTCGTGGCAGATCCTCGACCCCGTCGAGGAGCACTGGGCCCGCCAGAAGGAGCGCTGCGAGAGCTACCCGTCGGGAGGATGGGGCCCCGCCAGCGCCGACGAGCTGATGCGCCGTGACGGCCGGACCTGGAGGATCCCGTGATCGTCGACCTGCCCAGCACCACCACGGTGGCGGTGAGCAAGAAGCTCGTGCAGCTGCGCCAGGACGTCGGCGCGATGGCCCTGAGCCGGGTGCTCACCCTGGTGGTCGTCGTCGACGAGGACGACGCCGAGGAGGCCATCGACGCCGCCAACGACGCGAGCCACCAGCACCCGTGCCGGATCATCGCGGTCGTGCTGAGCAACAAGCGTGGCAAGTCCAGGCTGGACGGCCAGATCCGTCTCGGCGGGGACGCCGGGGCGAGCGAGGTCGTCGTGCTGCGGCTGTTCGGTGCGCTGACCGACCACGGCCGCAGCGTGGTGACGCCGCTGTTGCTGCCCGACTCCCCCGTCGTGGCGTGGTGGCCCACCGAGGCGCCCAGCAACGTCTCCCAGGACCCCATCGGTGCCATGGCCCAGCGGCGCATCACCGACGCCGCCGAGGCCAAGCAGCCGAAGGTGGCGCTGAAGAACCGTGCCAAGACCTATGCCGAGGGCGACACCGACCTCGCGTGGACCCGCATCACCCTCTGGCGCGGCCTGCTCGCTGCGGCACTCGACCAAGCTCCCTACGAGCCGGTGACCGAGGCGACCGTCACCGGCGGCTCGGACTCGCCCTCCACCGACCTGTTGGGCGCGTGGCTCGCAGAGGCGTTGCGCTGCAAGGTGACCCGCGCCAGGACCAGGGCCGGCACCGGCACGGTCAGCGTGCGCCTGGAGCGCCGCAGCGGCGCCATCGACCTGGTCCGGCCCGACGGCAACACCGCCACCCTCGCCCAACCCGGCCAGCCCACCCGACGCATCTCGCTGCCGCGCAGGGGCACTGCGGAGTGCCTCGCCGACGAGCTGCGCCGACTCGACCCCGACGAGATCTACGCCGAGGCGATCTGCAAGGGCCTCGCCAAGCTGGGTTCGCGCACTGTGACCGCCAGTGAGGCGGTGCGCGACGGCGACGCACCCTCGGTCGACGAGGCCGAGCGGGAGGCCCGCCGGATAGCGCGCAAGAACCGCGCAACCGGCAGCTCGACCATGGTCGCCACGTCTCCCCCACCGGAAGCGCCCGACGACAAGACCGTCAAGAAGGCCGCGGCCCGCAAGCTGGCCAAGGCGACCGGGGACGAGGCGACCGCGGCCAAGGCGACCGGTGACAACGCGACCGCGGCCAAGGCGACGAAGTCGTGAGCGGGGCATCGCCGGAGGCCGCCGTCGTCGTCCACCCGAGCAAGCAGTCGCTCGCCGACGCCGCGGCTGCGCGCCTGGTCACCGCACTCCTCGACGCGCAGGCGCAGGGCCGGGAGCCACACGTCTGCCTCACCGGGGGCTCTATGGGCTCGGCGATCATCGCCTCGCTAGCCGCGCTGCCTGCCCGCGACGCGGTCGACTGGTCGCGCGTCTCTGCGTGGTGGGGCGACGAGCGCTACCTCCCGGCCGGTGACCCCGAACGCAACGACACCCAGAACGACGAGGCCGGCCTGGGCGACCTCGGGCTCGACCCCGCGCGGGTGCACCGCGTGCCGGGGCCGGAGACCAGCGAGTCCGCCGAGGACAGCGCCGCACAGTACTCCGCCGCCGTCCGCAGTGGTGGGGGTGGCGAGTTCGACGTGATGATCCTGGGCGTCGGGCCGGACGGCCACGTCGCGTCGCTGTTCCCCGGACACCCCGCACAGCTGACCACGGACGAGATCGCGGTGGCCGTGCACAGCTCCCCCAAGCCGCCGCCGGACCGGGTCTCGCTGACCTTCGAGTGCCTGCGCCGCTCGACTCGGGTCTGGTTCCTGGTCGCGGGCGCCGACAAGGCGCAGGCGGTCGCCAACGGCGTGCGCGGGGCGACGCCGGACGTGTCCTCCGCCGCACAGGTGCACGGCAGTGCGCAGACCCTCTGGCTCATCGACGCCGAGGCGGCAGCCGACCTGCCGGGCTGAGGCGGTCCCGCGCTCCCCGCTTACCGGATCAGGCCGCGCTCGCGCAGCGCCCCCAGCGCCTCGTCGAGGATCGCGGCGCCGTCGGCGTCGGAGCGGCGCTCCTTCACGTATGCGAGGTGGGTCTTGTAGGGCTCGACCTTCGGCGGCGCAGGCGGGTTGGCCTCGTCCTGGCCGGCCGGGAAACCACAGCGGGGGCAGTCCCAGGTCTCGGGAACGGCCAGACCGGGCTCCTCGGCGAACGACGGACGGGTCTGGTGGCCGTTGGCGCACCAGTAGGACACGAACACCCGGGGGGCTGCCTCACCCCGCTCGGCCTCACCCATCGGTCCGGCGCCGACCCGGCTGCCGCGTATTGCGTTGCCACCTGCCATGTTTGCTCAGTGTCCCTTCAGGTCAGGCCGTGGATCAGGCGGAGAAGCGGTCGATCAGGCCCAGCCCGACGATGCACGCGAACCAGACGATGCCCACGGCCACGGTGAACCGGTCGAGGTTGCGCTCGGCAACCGACGAGGAGCCCAGGGAGGTAGACATGCCGCCACCGAACA
>JAICSZ010000473.1 GCA_025936615.1 Pedococcus sp.
GTCGATGAAGACCAGGTCGTAGTGGTCGGTGATCTCTGTGGACATGGACGCCATGTACTGGTCGGCGACCGCGATGCCGCTCGAGCCTGGCCCGCCGGTCGCGGTGAGCAGCACCCCGCGCGAATCGACGTCCCCACGGTGGACGGCGAAGGTGACCCCCCACGTCGGCGAGCCGGGGGCGAAGTGGTCGGCGGCCACCGGGATGGTCACGCAGTCGAAGTCGCGCTCGTCCGGGCAGGGCCGTTCCCGCGGGCCGTTCCCGGCGTCCGAGCGGGCGACGACGATGCCGGTGGCGAGCCCCATGACCGGCACGACCGCGCAGCCGGAGAGCGCGCAGGCCGCGGCCAGAAAGGTGGCGAGCACCGCGACGCGGGCGGGCCGAGCGGACACCGGCGCACCCTAGATCCGGCGCGCCGTCACGGAGGGTCTATGGACGGCGACGCGCCGACGCCCGCTCCTGATGATCATCGGCAGCTGGCTGCCCGACACGCCGACGAGGGCAGCCATTCGACGATGATCATCGCAGGGACGAAGGGGTCAGGTACCGGCGAGGCGCTCGACGAGCGGCGCCGTGCGGTACTCGACGAACCGGCGCAGCGCGAGCGCGGTGTCGGTGCGCTGCACGCCGGGGATGGCGAGCACCTGCTCGGTGATCCGCCACAGGTCGTCGGCGTCGCGCGCGGCCACCTGCACCAGCAGGTCGACGACCCCCGAGAGGCCGGTCACCTCGAGCACCTCGGGGATGTGCGCCAGGGCGTCGCTGACGTCGGCGAGGCTGCGCTGGACGACGGTCACGGTCATGTACGCGCCGAGCGGGAAGCCGAGCGCGTCCGGCCGCACCCGGTGGTCGAACGGGGCCAGCACGCCCGCGCTCTCCAGCCGGGTCAGCCGCGCCTGCACCGTGTTGCGGGCCAGCCCGAGCCGCTGGGAGAGTGCCATGACGGTGGCCCGCGGGTCCTCGGCGAGGGCCTGCAGCAGGCGGGCGTCGGTGGCGTCCACTCGGGGCACGTTGCTCAGTCTGACATGCGCGACCCGCCCGTCGCCCAGCATTCTGCGCAACCCCTTCGGAGGATCTTGCGCAGATCGCAATGTGGTGGTCTGCTGCCAGGGCGGGTGAGGCGTGTCACCATGGAGTGAGTGGCGCCACACCCCGGTGCCACGGAACGTCCAGCACCGCGGCTCGGCCGGCGACCCCGGCAGGCGTGGCAGACGGCGAGGAGAGGTCTCGTGACAGCGTTGCGGCAGACCACAGAGGTGGTCGACCCGGTCCCCGGCGCGCAGGCGCCGCACCTGCCCCCACAGCCGGACCTGGTCCAGCTGCTGACGCCGGAGGGTGAGCGGGTCGAGCACCCGGACTACGCCCTCGAGGTGTCCGACGAGGAGCTGCGCGGGATCTACCGTGACCTGGCGCTCGTGCGCCGGTGGGACGTCGAGGCGACCGCCCTGCAGCGCCAGGGCGAGCTGGGCATCTGGGCCTCGCTGCTCGGCCAGGAGGCGGCTCAGGTCGGCGCCGGCCGGGCGCTGCAGCCCGACGACATGGCCTTCCCGACCTACCGCGAGCACGGGGTCGCCTGGACCCGCGGGATCGACCCACTGCAGGTGATCAGCCTGTACCGGGGGGTCGACTACGGCGCCTGGGACCCGAAGGCGACCGGATTCAACCTCTACACGGTGGTCATCGGCGCCCAGTGCCTGCACGCCACCGGCTACGCCATGGGCGTGCAGCGCGACGGCGCCGAGACGGCGACGCTCGCGTTCCTCGGCGACGGCGCCACCAGCCAGGGCGAGGTCAACGAGGCGATGATCTGGGCGGCCAGCTTCGGCGCACCCGTCGTCTTCTTCTGCCAGAACAACCAGTACGCGATCAGCGTGCCGCTGGAGCGCCAGTCGCGGGTGCCGCTGTTCCAGCGCGCCGCCGGGTTCGGCTTCCCCGGCGTGCGGGTCGACGGCAACGACGTGCTCGCCGTCCTCGCCGTGACGCGGGCCGCGCTCGCCGCCGCCCGCGAGGGGCAGGGCCCCACCTTCATCGAGGCGTTCACCTACCGGATGGGCGCGCACACCACCTCCGACGACCCGACCCGCTACCGGCTGGCCAGCGAGCTCGAGGAGTGGAAGCTGCGCGACCCGA
>JAICSZ010000207.1 GCA_025936615.1 Pedococcus sp.
AGGTCGGCGAGGCGCTGCTCGAGCTCTGCGATGTCCGTATGCCGCGTGCTCGCCCCCGCGGGGCCGCTCCCCGAGCACGCGTCGTAGACGAGGACCGTGAGCTGGTCCATCAGCACGGCCGGGCCGAGGTCGGGGACGGCACCCCCACCGAGCTCCTCGAGCAACCGCCGCACCCGCGGCACAGAGGAAAGCGCGTGGTCCAGCGGCAGCTGCTGCCACCGCTGGACCACGCGCCGGAGCTCCTCGGCGACGCCGTCCGGGACGGGCGACCTCGGGGGCACGCGCTAGTTGCTGCGCATGCGGCCGAGCAGCCGCAGGATCTCGAGGTAGAGCCAGACCAGCGTGACGATGAGCCCGTGGGCGAGCAGCCAGGAGTACTTCTCCGGCGCACCGGCCGCGATGGCCCGGTCGATCGAGTCGAAGTCGACCGCGAGCATCGCCGAGGCCAGCACGATCGCGAACAGGGAGATGCCGAAGCCGAGCAGGCCGGTGCCGCCGAGGCCGAACGGGTGGCCGCCGATCCAGGCGTAGAGGAAGTTGACGAGGGCGAAGATCGCGTAGCCCATCACCGCCATGGTGACGATGCGGCGGAACTTCTCGGTGACCTTGATGATGCCGGTCTTGTAGGCGACCAGCATGCCGGCGAACACCGCGAGCGTGCCCATGATGGCCTGCGGCACGATGCCCTGGAGGAAGCCCTGGCCCTCCTGCAGGGGGAATGCCTCGGAGTAGATCCGGCTCACCGCGCCGACGAACAATCCCTCGGCGACGGCGTAGACGAGGATGAGCGGGACGCTGATCGTCTTCTTGAAGGCGATGACCAGACCCAGGACCAGGGTGAAGGCGATCCCGCCGAGGAGCAGGACCATTCCCACCTGGGGGGTGAGCACCCAACCGACCGCCGCCAGGACCAGGACGATGGCGAACAGCCCGGCCGTCTTCATGACGACGTCGTCGATCGTCAGCCTGCGCATCTGCGCCGGGGTCGCAGCCGGCTGGTTGTACATGTCCTGCAGCTGCTGGGCGCTCATCGAGTCGGTGGCCGCCAGGCCGGCGGTGGGCGCCTGCGGGGCGCGGGTGAACCCGGCGTAGCCGCGGCTGCTCTCCTTGTCGATCCGGTCGAACACCGGGTTGCTGGCCATCAGTCCCTCCTGGGGGGCTTCGTGCGACCGTGCGGTGGGCCGCTCACGCACAGACTACGGGTGGCGGCCGGGCTGAGTTCCCTCGATCCACAGTTACGCCATTTGGACGAGGTGCACCTGCCGCCGCTGCGGGAAGTTCTCGGCCGGAGCCGGGCTGATACTCCAAGAGCCGGGTCCCCCATCAAGGTAGGCGAGCACCATGACAGACACCCCCGAGCGCACCACGAGCTCCTACCGACAGGTCGCCCTCATCATCATCGCGAGCCTGCTCGCGCTGGTGCTCCCCTTCGTGCTGATCAGCCGGTTCTTCGGGTCCGGCGACGCCACGGGGACTGCGGGCCTGCACGCCACGACGCCTCCTGCCACGCACTCGACCTCCGAGGCCGCACCGTCACCGACGCAGAACGCTGCACCGGCTGGCGCCGACCAGGAGGCGGTGGCGACGCTGGCGGCGACCACTGAGGGCTGCCGGATAGAGAACCTGCGCCAGAGGGCCGCCCTCGGTGCGGCCGCGGTCAGCCTCGCGCAGTTCCAGAAGCACATCGACGCCATGAACCTGTGGGTCGCCGGCAAGATCTCCTACTCCGTGGCGACGGCGTTCTGGGACCAGACCCGCGTGGCCGCCACGACGAACGTCGCCGCGTTCACCAAGGCGGACAAGGAGCTCGTGACGGGGACGGCAAAGTGCCAGGTGCTGAGCGGGTCGGCGGCGGGGTGGGCGCCTTCGCAGACCAGCCAGGTCCAGAACTGTGTCACCGGGCTCGCCAATGGCTCCAAGGCGCTCTCGCTCGCCCGGAAGGCTGCTGCCACGTGGTCGCACCACGTGGAGGACATGGAGATGCTGCGCATGGGCCACATCACGGCGGCCCAGGCCCGGGTGATGTGGCAGAAGAACTGGAAGCAGGGCCAGCAGCAGCTCAAGGCGTACAACGCCGGTCTAGCCAAGGCGGAGAGGTCGCCCTGCGCCTTCGACTGAGTGCCCCCGACGGGGGTCGAACCCGCACCGGTGGCGATTTTAAGTCGCCTGCCTCTGCCAGTTGGGCCACGGGGGCGTGCTCAGTATGCCGGGTGCGGCCACTGCGCCGGCGGCACCTTCAGCGCGTGGCCCGGCGGGCAACCCGCTCGTTGAGCCGGCGGTGGGCGCTCGCCTGGGCCCGGACCACCCCGTGGGCCACCGGTGGTGCGTAGCGCAGGAGGCGCCACGACACGTGGGCGAGGAAGCCGACCGGGATCACCGCCTTGTTCGCCGCGATCCCGTCCACCGCGCGGCGTGCGACGTGCTCGGCGGTGAGGATCCGCGGCTGCATCATCCGCACCCGCGCGCGGACCGGGCTTCCGCCGAGGCTGGCCGGCGCGGCATACACGTCGTCGAGCAGTGGCGTGTCCACGAAGGCCGGGCACAGCACACTCACCCCCACCCCTTGGCCGGCAGCCTCGGCGCGCAGCGCCGTCGAGAGGCCGACGACGGCGTGCTTGGTGGTCGTGTACGGCAGCATCGCCGGCGCGGGGATGAGGCCGGCGAGCGACGCCGTGTTGAGGATGTGCCCACTCCCCTGCGCACGCAGGTGTGGGTATGCCGCGCTGACGCCGTTCACGACGCCCCTCAGGTTCACGTCGATCGCCTTGGCCCAGTGGCGTTCGTCGAGCTCCTCGAGCAGGCCGCCAACGGCAACCCCCGCGTTGTTGACCATGACGTCCAGCCGGCCGTGCTCCCCGACGGTCCTGTCGACCAGCGCGCCCACTGCGGCGGCATCGGCCACGTCGACCGTGGCCGCCGACGCGTCCGGACCGAGCCTGTGCGCCGCCCGCTGCGCTGATGCGCCGTCGAGGTCCGCGATGACGACGTGGCTGCCCCGGGCGACGAGCTCTGCCGCAATGGCCCTGCCGATGCCGGAGCCACCGCCGGTGACGATGGAGACCTTCGGGTGGAAGTCCTTACGCGTCAACGGACTCCCTCCGCGCCCGGCTCGTGACCGGCTCCGAGGTCCGGTCGTCGAGGCGACGGGTTCGCCACCAGTACTCGACCGTGGAGCCCGGCCAGAGGAAGCCGTTGTTGCCGAACCGGTCGAGGTACCAGCTCCTGCAGCCACTGGCCCACACCGTGTGCCGGCTCCGTCGGGCCACCTCCCGGACGAAGGACTCCTGGGCGGCCCGGGTCGTGACCCGGGGCCCGGAGCGGGCGCGCTCGATCGCCTGGAGGACGTAGCGCGTCGCGAACTCGATCATCAGCACGACCGAGGTGTGGCCCAGGCCGGTGTTGGGCCCGAGCAGGATGTAGAGCTCGGGGAACCCCGCCACCGTGATGCCGAGGTGGGTGTGCGCGCCGGCGGACCACGCCTCCTCGAGGCTCTGGCCCTGCTGGCCCCGGATGGTCATCCGGGTGAAGGACCCGGTGATGTCGAAGCCGGTGGCGACGACCAGGACGTCCACCTCGTGCCGGGTACCGTCCGCCGTCACGACTGCGTCGGGCTCGATGCGCGTGATGGGTTCGGTCACGAGGGACACGTCGTCACGCGCGAAGGTGGCCCAGTAGTCGTCGGACAGCAGCACCCGCTTGCAGCCCAGGTGGTAGTGCGGGGTCAGCTTCGCCCGGGTCGCGGGGTCGGGAACCGCCTTGGCCAGCTGCCGCAGCGCTGCCCGCTCCGTCGGCTTCGCGAGCCAGGGGTAGCGCGTGAACGCCGGGACGTTGGCCTCCATCCGCAGGTAGGTCCGCCACCGCACGGCCCGCTGGAGGGTGGGAAAGCGTCGGAAGGTTCGTTGGCGCCTGGCGCTCCAGGTGCCGTCGCCCTTGGCGATGATCCACGACGGCGTCCGCTGGAAGACCGTGGTGTGGGCCGCCCGCGGCGCCACCGCCGGGATGAGCTGGACCGCGCTCGCACCGGTGCCGACCACCGCGAGCCGCTTGCCGTCCAGCCGGTCGTCGGCGGGCCAGTCCGCGGTGTGCAGGACCGGTCCGGCGAAGTCGGACAGGCCGGGGATGTCGGGGTACCTCGGCTCGTGCAGCCCGCCGACACCGAGCACGAGGGCGTCAGTGGTCCACTGGCGCCCGTCGGCGGCGGTGAGGCTCCACCGGGAGGTGGCCTCGTCGAACTCCGCCGTCCGCAGGTCGGCCCCGAACGAGACCCGGTCTCGCACGGCGTACCGGTCGGTCACCCGGCGCAGGTAGGCACAGATCTCGGGTGCGGTGGCAAAGTCCCGGGACCACCCCGGGTTCTGCTCGAACGAGAACGAGTAGAGCCGTGACGGGACGTCGCACGCGCAGCCGGGGTAGCGGTTGTCGCGCCAGGTGCCGCCCACGTCCTCGGCCTTCTCCAGGACGACGTAGTCGGTCTCGCCCCGCTGGGCGAGTCGGATGGCCATGCCGAGCCCGGAGAAGCCGGTGCCGACGATCGCGACGCGGTGGTGCGGTGCGGCCATGGGTCGAAGGTACCTTTCGTCGGTGCGGCGCCTGCTTGCGTCTGCGGAGTTCCCCACCAGCGGGGCAGCTCCGCGGACGTTGCGGTGGCTTGGGGGGTCACGGGGACTGGGAGACGGTGGTGCCGCGCAGGATCGGGCCGGCCAGCAGGGTGGTGATGGCGAACGGGTGTGCGGCGCCCGGGTGGAGAAGGGCGGTGACCAGGCGCTGCTCCTGCTCGGTGCCGGAGAGGCCGGAGTCCGGGTCGCCGATGGCTGCACCCTGGACGCCCGTGAACATCGCCGGCAGCGCGGAGAACTCGGGGTCGGAGGAGTACCCGCCTACGTTGTCGGTGCC
>JAICSZ010000221.1 GCA_025936615.1 Pedococcus sp.
TCCGACGAGGCGAACGCCCGACTCGTGAGCGCGACGGCGGCAAGGGCCGACCTCGCCCTCCTCGACGGCCGAGTCCTCGGAGGATCCGCCGCGCCCTGACCCGCCGGGTCCTCCGAAGACTCGATGGCGACGCATGGGCGTCCCACAGCGGACGCTCAGGGACCGCACGCACGATCTTCTCGTGACCACCTCCGCCCCGGCACACCCCGCACCCGCGGCTCGACACGAAGCCGGCAACGCGGCATACCTCGACCGGGCTCGACCCGTGCCCCGCTGGTGGCGGGACGCGTCGGTGACCCTCTTCTGGGGCCTGCTGCTGTGGGTGACCGCGCTGTGGGTCACCGGCGGGGGTGTCCAGGGACTGGGCACCTCCGCCGGTGCCCTGACCGGTCTCGGACGCGTGACCGGGCTGGTCGCCTCCGCGCTGCTGCTGGTGCAGGTGTTCCTCATGGCGCGGGTGCCGTGGTTCGAGCAGGCGTGGGGGCAGGACGGCCTGGCCGGCACGCACCGCCTGGTGGGCTTCACCTCGTTCAACCTGCTCTGGGCGCACATCGTGCTCATCACCCTCGGCTACGCCGCCTCGTCGCCGAAGGGACTGTGGGGGACCATCGTCGACCTCGTCCTCAACTATCCGGGGATGCTGCTCGCGGTGGCCGGGACCGGCGCCCTGTGCATGGTCGTGGTGACCTCGCTGCGGCGGTCGCGGGCGCGGCTGCGCTACGAGTCCTGGCACCTGATCCACCTATACGGCTACCTCGGCGCAGGGCTCGCGCTGCCACACCAGCTGTGGACCGGGCAGGAGTTCCTCACCTCCCGTGCGTCGAGCGTGACGTGGTGGGGGCTGTACGGCGTGTGCCTGGGTGCCGTGCTCCTCTTCCGCGTGGCGCTGCCCCTGTGGCGGTCCTTGCGCGCGCCACTGCACGTCGTGGCGGTGCGGCACGAGGGGCCGGGTGTGACGTCCGTGGTCGTCGGTGGTCGGGGAGTCCGTCGGCTCGTCGTCCGGCCGGGGCAGTTCTTCCACTGGCGCTTCCTCGACGGGCCGGGGTGGACGCGGGCCAACCCCTACTCCCTGTCGGCGGCCCCCGACGGCCACCACCTGCGCATCACCGCCGCCCACGTCGGCGAAGGGGCGGCGCGGCTCGCCACGCTCAGGCCCGGCACGCGGGTGCTGGTGGAGGGGCCGTACGGCCGCCTGCACCCCGGAGTCCGCAGCCGGCGCAAGGTGCTGCTGATGGGTGGCGGCATCGGGATCACGCCGCTGCGCGCCCTGCTGGAGGGGCTCGAGCAGGGTCCGGGCGACGTGGTGGTGGTCCACCGCGCCAGCGACCACGATCGGCTCGTCCTGTCCGGCGAGCTGGCAGCCCTGGCCCAGGAGCGTGGCGCCCGGTACGTCACCGTTGCCGGCCCGCGCATCGAGGGCCGGGTGTCGTGGCTGCCGCAGGCCGCGGCGCACCTGACCGACGGACAGGCCCTGGCCCAGCTCGTCCCGGACGTGGCCGAACGGGACGTGTTCCTGTGCGGGGCGCCCGCCTGGATGGATGCCGCGCGTGACGCGGCGCTGGACTGCCACGTGCCGGCCGAGCAGATCCACCTCGAGCGGTTCACCTACTAGGAGCACCAGAGATGCGACGAATCACCCTGTGGGCGCTGTCCACCCTGACCACCCTGGTGCTGCTCTTCAGCTACCACACCTCCACCTCGAGCCAGGGTGGCGGAGCCCCCGTGATCGCGCAGGGTCCCGCGGCCGCCGGGTCGTCCAACGGCTCCTCGGACGACTCCGGCACCTCGTCGAGCGGCAGCGGCACGTCGGGGAGCGCTGGTTCAGGAAGCTCTGGCTCAGGAAGCTCTCGGTCGGGAGGCACCGGTTCGGGCAGCAGTGGTTCAGCCGCGAAGACCTACGACGGTGGCACCGCGCAGACCCGCTGGGGCCCCGTCCAGGTCCGCATCACCGTGCAGGGCGGGAAGATCACCGCCTCGGAGGCCGTCGTCTACCCGACCGGCAACGGTCGCGACTACGAGATCAACTCCTACGCACTGCCCGTCCTCAACCAGGAGGTGGTCCAGGCGCAGGGCGTGAACATCGACATGGTCTCCGGTGCCACCGTGACCTCGGACGGCTACGTCCGGTCCCTGCAGTCGGCGATCGACGAGGCGCACCTGTGAGGTCGCTCGTGGCCACGAACGACCGGCGCGCGTTCGTCGAGCAGGTGATGGGCATTCCGGTGTCGATCCACGTGCGTGGCGCCGTCGGCGACGACCGGGTCGAGACCGCAGTGGCGCAGGTGTTCGGGGTGCTGCGCCGCGTGGACGCGGTGTTCAGCACCTGGCGGGAGGACAGCGACCTCATGCGGGTCCGCCGCGGCGAGCTGCGCGACTCAGAGGCCCACCCCTGGCTGGCGGAGGTCGCCGCCCTGTGCGACGAGGCCGAGCGCCGCACGCACGGACTGTTCAGCTCGCTGGCCACCGGGACCGAGCCCGACCCCACGGGCCTGGTCAAGGGGTGGGCGGTGGAGCAGGCCGCACGCCACCTCCAGCACGCCCCCGGGATCTCGTTCTGTGTCAACGTCGGCGGCGACCTGCTCGCCGGCGCTGGTGCGGGAGCCGCTCCGAGCGTGTGGCGGGTCGGTGTCGAGGACCCGCGCGACCGGCTCAGGGTCGAAGCGACCGTCGAGCTCAGTCGAGGCGGGCTGGCGACGTCCGGCAACGCGGCCCGCGGTGCGCACATCGCCGACCCGCGCAGCGGCAGGCGCGTGCAGCGCGACGGCTCAGCGACGGTGTGGGGCCCCAGCCTGCTGTGGGCAGATGTCTGGGCCACCGCCCTGTTCGTTGACCCCTCGCGGGGGCGGGCGGTGCTGGAAGGCGCCGACCCGGCATACCGCTGCCTGGTCCTGTGAGCCTCACTTGTCCAGGTCGATGAGTGACAGCCCGATCTCCGGCCGGTACGTCTTGCGCAGCGTGGTGGTCGGCTCGTCGAGGACCACCTCGAGAGTCGGCCACACGTGCCCCTCGAGCAGGTGCCCGCCCCTCGTCGTGCCGTCACTGAGGCCGAGTACCACGTGGGCGTGCAGGCCCGGCTTGCCGTCGGGGCCGAGCGCGACGTCGCCGGTCAGCGCCAAGACCTCGCACTGCTCGTCGACCTCGATCCGCCGGTAGTCCTTCGCCGCACGGTCGAACCAGCCCACCGTCGCCCGCGCGAAGGCCCCGACAGCGCTCACCTGCGCGGCCTCGACCCCCTCGTCGCGGACGAGCCCGGTCAGAGCCTCGAGCGCCTCGTCGCCCTCGGCCAGCACGACGATGTGCACGGTGCGGCCCCCGTCGTTCACGGTTCGCGTCTCCATGCCGGGGTCCCTACCCGTGGACACCACGGGGAAACGACGCGTGGCAGGCTGGGCCCGTGCAGGTCTGGTACGCGTGCTACGGCAGCAACCTGCTGCGCGAGCGCTTCCTCTGCTACCTGCAGGGCGGTCGTCCCGAGGGTGCCAACCGGACCTACCCCGGCGCGCGCAACCGGCGCGAGCCCGAGCAGGACGTGCCGATGACCCTGCCGGGCGACGTGTTCTTCGGGTGGAGCTCGCCGACGTGGGGTGGGGGGATCGCGTTCTACCACGCCGACATCGAGGGTGCGGCGCTCGCGCGCGCCTACCTGGTCACCGACCAGCAGTTCTCCGACGTGGCGGCACAGGAGATGCGCCGCGAGCCGGGCACGGACCTCGACCTGACGACGGTCCTGGACAAGCGACGGCACGACACCGGTCCCGGGCGCTACGAGTCCCTCCACCTGGTCGGGGAGCTGGAGGGACTGCCGGTGTTGACCTTCACTGCGCCCGACCCTGCTGTGCTGCAACGGAACCCACCCAGTGAGCCGTATCTCTCGACCATTGCCAAGGGGCTGAGGCAGTCGCACGGCCTGTCGGACGGCGCGATCTGCGACTACCTCCTGGGCCGGCCGGGCATGCAACCGGCCTGGAGCCGCGACCGGGTGGCTGCGGTGGTGTCGGGTGGTCGGGTCAGCGCTCGAGCGCCGCGCGGAGCCCGTCCACGTCGGTGACCGGTGTGTCGCAGACGAAGCCGTGACACACGTATGCCGCCGCGCCGCCACCGACCAGGGGCCGCTGCGCCAGGAGCGGCACACCGGCCTGGTCGGGCGGCCCGTGGGCGATGACCAGGCCGGGTGACGTGGATGCCCTGGCGGCCGTCAGCAGCTCGGTGGCCGTGGCGTCGTCGCCGTCTCCGACGACGGCGACCTGGAGCGGGCCGGCAACGCCCGCCTCCGCCACGGCGAGGGCCCACCCCGCGAACCGTGGGCTCGCAGTGGCCAGTGAGCCGGCCGCGACCAGCGCGGCGTCGGCGGCGGCGCGCTGGGTCGGGTCACCGGTCAGCGCGGAGCAGGTGAGCAGGGCGCCGGCGAGCGCGGACTGCCCGGCCGGCTCGGCGTTGTCGGCGGGGGAGCGGGGCCTGGTGAACAGCGGCTCGGCATCCGCGGCGGTGTCGTGGAAGCCGCCGTCGTCAGCCGCGAAGAGGCCGGTCGCGGTGTCGAGCAGGCCCTGTGCGGCGCTGAGCCAGCGCGCCTCTCCCGTGGCCATGTGAAGCGCGAGCAGGCCCTCGGCAAGGTTGCCGTAGTCGTCGGCCACGCCTGATGCCGTGCCGACCAGACCGCCCCGGGAGGTCCGGCGCA
>JAICSZ010000169.1 GCA_025936615.1 Pedococcus sp.
AGCGACGTCCCTACGACGTACTCGCGCAGCTGCTCGGCGACGTCCTCCGCAGCCGCCTCGAGCGACCACCGGACCGACAGGCCGTACCCCGCGTTCATCACATCTCCTCCAGCCAGTTGAGCAGCAGCCGGGCCCCGTAGCCGGTTGCCCCCTTGGTGAGGAGCCCGCGGTCGACGTCGGAGCGGCCGACCCCGGCGATGTCGAGGTGCGCCCAGCGCCGGGACCCCGCGAACTCCCGGAGGAACAACGCTGCCACGATCGACCCGGCACCGCGTCCGATGCCCGCGATGTGGTTGATGTCGGCCACCTCGCTGTCGAGCTGCGGCCGGTAGTCCGCCACCAGGGGGAAGGGCCACAGCGGCTCGCCGGCGCTCTCGCCCGCCCGCACGAGGGCGCGGGTCAGGGCGTCGTCGGTGGCGTAGACGGGGGCCATCGACCGTCCGAGGGCGACGCGAGCGGCCCCCGTGAGGGTGGCGATGTCGACGAGCACGTCGGGATCGAGCTCGAGGTCGGCGTAGGCCAGCGCGTCCGCCATGACGACGCGTCCCTCGGCGTCGGTGTTCCCGATCTCGACGGTGCGCCCGCCGTACTGCGTCAGCACGTCGGACGGGCGGTAGGAGCCGGCGCCCACCGCGTTCTCGGCGATTGCCATCAGCCCCGTCACGCGCACGGACACGTCGAGCTCGCGACACGCGGCCAGCACGGCCAGCACGATCGCCGACCCGCTCATGTCGGTCTTCATGGCCAGCATGCCCTCGCCCGGCTTGAGGTCCAGGCCGCCGGTGTCGAAGGTGATGCCCTTGCCCACGATCACGATCCGCGGGGTCTTGGCGGGGGACCCCTCCGGCACGTAGTCGAGCTGCACCAGGCGTGGCGGTGTCGCGGAGCCACCGCCCACGGCGAGGAGCCCGCCGAAGCCCTCGGCACGCAGCTCCCGCTCGGTCCACACCTTCACGTCGAGACCGGCGCGCCGACCGACGCTGCGGGCCTGGGCCGCCAGCCAGGCCGGGCTCTTGATGTTGGACGGCGTGACGGCCAGGTTGCGGGCCAGCATGGTGGCGCGGGCGCGGGCCATCGCGCGGGTGGCGGCCTCGGCGTCGAACGTCCCGCTGAGGACCAGCGACGACACGGGCGGGTCGCTCGGCCTGGAGCCCTGGCCCAGCCACCGTGGTGAGGTGTACCCGCCGAGCGCCAGCCCCTCGACGAACGCCGACTGGGCCGAGCGTGCTGCGCCGCTGCCGATCGTGGTCACCAGTCCGGGCCGGCCACGCGTGGCCCTGCCGAGCGCGGCCCCCGCTGCACGCAGGTCGTCCGCCGACCCGTCACCGACGCCCACGAGCAGGACGGTGCGGGCGGCGCGCTCCCCGGGGACCAGCGGCATGCGCGTAGCGGAGCCAGGCTCGGCAGACGGCTCGTGGGCGGCCTGCACCTCCGCGGCGTCGAGACCCAGGAGCGCGAGTGCCTGCGCGGTCGCCCCGGTCGCCGGGATGCCACCTGGCGGCACCGGCAGCGCCAGCACCAGGTCGGTCGGGTCGAGGTCGGCCAGGACGTCCGCGAGGGGCTCGGAGGAGGTGGTCCACTCGCTGGTGGGCGGGCTCAGCAGGTCAGGATCGGGCACGGCTGCGACCCTATCGGCCGCCGGCTCCCCATCTCCCGCACGTACCGGACCCCCGGCGGCACGTGCCGCGCGGGGGTCCGGTGGTGCTGGTGGTCAGCGGGTCACTTGAGGCCTTCGCAGTTGTCGATGGCCTTGCCCAGTGCCTTGATCTCGTCCGGGGTCATCTCCACGACGAGCCGACCGCCGCCCTCCAGGGGCATGCGCAGGACGATGCCGCGACCCTCCTTGGTGACCTCGAGGGGGCCGTCACCAGTCCTCGGCTTCATTGCCGCCATGGGGTGTCCCTTTCGTGTGGCGTGGTTTCCTCCTCGGCACGCGGGTCCACGCCAGCATTCAGTCCCGAACGCGCCAGATTTGCTCCATTATCCCGTGAACGGGGTCACAGGCGAAATCCCCTCCCCCGCTCGGGCGCCCGCATCGGCCAGACTGGGCGCGTGCACGCCCGCTCCGCACTGTTCGACCTGTACGGCGACCACCTCCTCGACCGGGGCGGGTGGGCGCCCATCTCCGCCTCGGTCGGCCTGCTCGGCTCGCTGCAGATCTCCGCGCCGGCGGTGCGCACCGCAGTGTCGCGCATGGTGCGCGAGGGCTGGCTGGACCCGGTGGTGCGCGGTGCGCGGGGGTATGCCGTGACGGCTCGTGCGCGCGAGAGGTTGCGTGAGGCGCACGTCCGGATCTACCGCACCGGGGGCGAGGAGTGGGACGGTCGCTGGCACCTCGTCGTGGTCGAGCGCACCCCGGACCGGAACGCGCGGGCCCGCGCGGCGCAGGGCTTGGCGTTCCTGGGGTACGGCCAGCTAGCCGCAGACACCTGGTTGGCGCCGCGTCCGAGCCGCGAGCTGGACAGCACCCTGGCCGCGGCGGGGGTGGCGTGGCACGGGTTCCGAGGACGGTTGGACGAGGACCCACGAGAGGTGGCGGCCCGCGTGTGGGACCTCGAGGCGCTCGGGTCGGCCTACCAGCGGTTCACCGCGGCCGCCAGCGGGCGCGACGGCGCGGCCACCCCGGAGGAGGCGTTCGTCGAGCGCAGCGAGCTGGTGCACGCCTGGCGGCTGTTCCTGTTCTCCGACCCGGGGCTCCCGGACGCGATGCTGCCGGCGACGTGGCCGGGGCACGATGCCGCCCGGCGCTTCGACAGCCAGGCCCGCGCCCTGCTCCCGGCCGCCCGCGAGTGGGTCGACCACTGGCTCGACGGGGCCGGCGGCGCAAGCGCCGGGTGAGCGCGGCAGGATGAGCGCATGACGCAGCACGGCAATGCCCGCACGGACCGGTCCACCCCTGACGCGCCGGTGGTCGTGGAGCGCGACGGCGGCGTCGCGACCGTGCGGTTCAACCGCCCCGACGCCATGAACTCCCTGAGCGTGGCGACCAAGGAGGCGCTGCTCGCCGCGCTCACCGAGGTGGCGGAGGACCGCGATGTCCGCTGCGTCGTGCTGACCGGGACCGGCCGGGCGTTCTGCGTCGGGCAGGACCTGCGCGAGCACGTCGGCCTGCTCAAGGGCGAGGACCCGTCGCTGTGGGAGACCGTCCCCAGGCACTACAACCCGGTGGTCGAGCTGCTGGCGACGATGGACAAGCCGGTCGTGGCCGCGATCAACGGCGTCGCGGCCGGGGCGGGCGCGGCGTTCGCGATGGCGGCCGACTTCCGCGTGATGGTGGAGGGCGCCGGGATGAACCTCGCCTTCGCCGGGATCGCGCTGTCCTGCGACTCGGGGTCGTCGTGGTGGCTGCCCCGACTCGTCGGTCCCGCCCGCGCGAAGGAGCTCCTGCTCCTGCCCCGCACCGTGCCCGCAGCCGAGTGCCTCGAGCTGGGCCTGGTGACGCAGGTCGTGGCTCCCGAGGAGCTCCAGGGGGCCGTCGAGGAGCTCGCAGCGAAGCTGGCCGCCGGGCCGACCCTGGCGTACGGCTCGATCCGGCGCGCGGTCGCGTTCAGCGCCGGTCACGACCTGTCCGACTCGCTGGCGCACGAGGCCGGGCTGATGGCGCTCACCGGTGCGAGCGAGGACCACCGGGCCGCCGTGGACGCCTTCCTCGCCAAGGAGAAGCCGCAGTTCTCCGGCCGCTGAGGGTAGGTCAGGGCGGGGTGGCCGCCCACGGCACGAAGGTCAGCAGGGTGCTCGAGAACCAGAAGATGCCCCCGACCAGCACCACGGCGACCACGGCCACCCGGCGCCGCCAGTGGGCCACCACGGACGCCCCGCTCGAGGTCCGCATGGCGACCGACGCGACCAGCGCGGCGACCGGGAAGTCGAGCAGCAGGAAGCGCCACATGCTCGTGATCGGCCGGACCACGGCCAGGAGGTAGAGCGGGTAGGCCAGCGCCCACACGCGCAGCTCCATGGCCAGCCAGGCACCGTGCCGACCGAGCACGAGGGAGATGTAGGTCCCGACCAGGGCCAGCAGGACGAGCACCCCCACCACCCCGTGGGCGTCCCACGCCCAGGCCACCCAGAGCACGAACGGGCCGGACTCCGGGTTCTGGCCCCACGCGGCCTGCACGTCGAAGAACGCCATTGGCAGCCCGCTGGCCACCCCGACGAGGACCGGCCATGCCACCGACGAGGCCGCGGTCGCGGCCACCATGAGCCCTGCGCGGGCGCCGTCCCCGTCGAGCGGCCGGGTCCCGGCCGCGCGGTCCTCGCGCCACCGCAGGACCAGGTGCGCAACCACGGCGCAGCCCAGTGCCGGGGCCACCCCTCGAGTGAAGCCGAGCGCGAGGGCCACCGCCGCGACCGCGAGGTATCGGCGTTGCATCAGCAGCAGCAGGGACCACGCCACCAGCAGGCAGGCGAGCGCCTCGGTGTAGGGCATGAGCAGGATCCCGGTGGCCGGGTACAGGCACCACAGGGCTGCCGCCACGAGCGCGAGCCGGTCCCGCGCGGGCTGCGGCCGGGCGTGGAGCGCGAAGTGCAGGCAGCGCCACACCAGGAGCACGGCGGCTGCTCCCAGCACCACGTTGAGCGCGACCGCCGCCGCCAGGAACGGGAGGCCGGTGAGCATCAACAGGCGGACGAGCATCGGGAAGCCGGGGTAGAACGCCCACGCGCTGTAGGTCAGCAGCCCGGTGTCCGGGTCGGCGGGCAGCGGCACCGGGTACCCCTGCCGCGCGATCCGCTCGTACCAGACCCCGTCCCACGACCCCAGGATGTCGCCGAGAGTCGGGTCCAGGTGTCCCACGCCCGCGGGGGTCTGGAACCACGTGGCCGACACCCACATGGCGAGCAGCGCGAGCAGTCTCGACGCGGCATACACGATGAGCAGGAAGGCAACCGGGCGCTGGAGGGCACGCGCGGCCGCCGCGCTGCGCCCCTGTGAGGTCAGCAGCACCGAGGCGCTCCGGAGCGCGGTCACGGCGGGAAGTCCGACGGCGGGTGGAAGACGAGGAGCTTCCAGATCCAGGCCGCCTGGCCCACGATGCCAGCGGCCACGAGCACCATCGAGCGCGTCGCCAGCCACCGGGCGGCGCGGTCCACCCAGCCGGTGCCGAGGACGACCGCGACGAGGGGGAACAGCGGCAGCGCGTAGCGGAAGATGCTCGTGAAGGGGTCCAGGACCAGGGCGAGGTATGCCGGGTAGGCCAGGCACCACGTCCGCAGCTCCGGTCCCAGCCCGCGGGCCCACGGGCCCAGCACCATGACGACGACGACGGTCGCCACCAGGGCCAGGGCGACCGGGCCGTAGGTCGGGGCCAGGTCGAAGTCGCGGAACACCCACTCCGACATCCACAGCCACGGCTTCAGCGGGACGATCTCGCCGCCGGCCCGCCAGGCGGCCATGGTGTCGGTGTAC